>CAYVIT010000017.1:0-38909 GCA_964451425.1 uncultured Pirellulales bacterium | reverse complement strand
TCTCAGGCGACAAATCCACCTTAATCATGCGCCCAGTTTTTGGGGAGTATTATATTCTTACCTTCCGGCGACAGTTAAAAGTTCCGACTAATATCCGGAACTTTTAACTGTCGCCGGAAGGTAAGAATGATTGTCGCTGATCATGGAAGCAAAGTATCATAATCGAGCTTTGTTTTTGGCCAAATAATAGAGATAAAAAGACATACGGATATTAAATCCGGATGCCATGAAACAGCTAATGTTTGTAAATTATTGCAAAGAACAGGTTTATATTACAAGAAGCTTTGATGTTTTGCTCCATGTCTCCATAATGACACCGATTTGCCTTTTTCCAGCCCTCTTTTCAGCTTGAACCTCACCGCTATCTTTACGATACAATAGGTATCATGAGAAAAACATGGATCTATAAAAGAACAGGTATTAAAAGTTGGTGGGTTGGTTGGCATGAAAGTGGGAAACGTAAAGCCAAGGCATTGCCCAGTAAAAGACTGGCTGAGCATTTTTGCCAGCTAAAATATAGCCAACTCAATTCTGACGTATTTACAGGCCAGGTGTTGGCTGATTGGAACCAAATGGTTTCAGAATATCGGGAAGCCAAAAAAGTGCAGGGAGTCACCGAGGGAACACTTTATGAAATTGCATTGTCTCTGCGAAACTTTGAGCGTCTTGTTGGTAAATGTAACTCAAAACAGATTACGCAACAGGTCGTGGACAAGTTTATACTCGAAAGAGGAACCGAAGTAAAACGTCCAACACTCAACAAAGATATCAGAAATTTGAAAACATTCATTAACTGGTGCCGGGGAAATAGGTACTTGAATGGAAACATAAAAATCAAGGAATTGAAAGAAGATGAAAGACCTGTAAAATCCTTGAATAGCATGCAGATTAAAAAGTTGCTTTCAGCGGCTGAGGCATATCAAACTATGAGACTGAGAATCTTGTTGGCATTAGGTGCAGGACTTAGACGTGGTGATATTGAAGCATTGAAAATAGATGATGTTGATTTCACAAACAGCTACATCACTACAACAAGCAAGAAAACCAGAAAGAGCATGGGATCTCGCCCTGTATCTGCTTCTGTAATAAAAGAACTGAGGATATATGCTGACGGCTTAAATTCTGAACAGAGAAAGCTCTTTAACAAGAATTTCAGCCACAAGCGGTGGAAAAAGATTTGCAAAGAAGCGGGTTCACCAGATTTGAAATTTCATGATCTTCGAAAGACGTTTGGCTCTATGCTTGCCCAAAATGGAGTTTCGACTGCCGTGACGCAGAGATTACTGGAACATTCTTCACCAAATCTGACGAACAAGATATATACGAATGTTGACCCCGTGCTCCGCCAATCTGTAAATAAGCTACCAATAGAGCAATGGTTACAAAAGTGATGCTTGTATCTCATGTAAAGAAACAAACAACTTTTTGTGATACTACATCACACATGATTTGGAGTTGGCCGGTGTTGAGATCATAAACCTTGACAACATCCTCATACTTATGTTCTTCTGGGCAAAAATCGGTTAGTAAATTGGGCATTTCTGCGAGTTTATCCTTGTTGAACACAACGCTCTCTTTTTGCGGGAAAAGGGCGACATAAAATATGTCACTTTCAACCAGATCCTGGAAGAAGTGTGTGCCGAAAGAAAGCTCCGGCATTAAATTTCCGCCTTCATAAGCTATTTCGGCAAGCACTGTTATCTTATTGATTTCGGCAAAATTAACTGGAACACCTAAGCTTGGCGTGGTAGTACCCCATCTGCCAGGGCCTAACAGGATGGTTGGAGTGATTTCTCTATTGGCTATCTGCCTATTCAGCTTTCCTATCAACCTTGCAATGCTATACTTCTGTGGAATCGGAGTTTCCACATATGCCTGCGGGTCGACATAAATAATTCTTTTAATTGGCTGGGAAATACTGCCTCCCATAGTGTGACCCTGTGAAGCAAAAAGAATTTTTTCAGATTTTATGTTTTCTGGAAGTTGCACACTTGCTTTTATTCCTTTGGTTTGTAGAGGCCTGCATTGAACTAAGTTGATTTTGAACGCATCCTCATCTGTGAAGTTAACCGTGAATTCTATGTCGATTGGATATTGGTAATAATTTTCCAGAGTTTTAAGTATTTTCTGCATTATTTCTGTGAAGTTAGTGTTTGATAGAAGCTTTTTAAATGTCAGTATCCAATATCTTTGAGTTTCCATACCTAGCTCTTTCATTTTTCGCTCGGTATGTGGGTCTGTATCTGCTATCAAGTCCAGTTTCATATTGAGTTCATCATTCAATAGATCAGTCACACTAACGGTTCTTAAGCAATTTTGGTTGGTATCGAGAAGGTCGGCATTGTGCTGTGAGAATCTGCTTTGGCCTTCTCTATCAGCATAGGGTCGTAATAGCGGTTGGTCCAAAGCTATTGTTTGCGGGTAATCGTCCTCAACACGGTCTACCGCTCTGGTGCCCAGACCAAAGACGAGTCTTAGCATGCCAGCTTTGGGATCAAGTTCAGACTTCCAGACAAAAGTATTATATGAGACGCCTACGCCGGCCAGGTCGGGGAAAAAGTAGCTTTTCTTATAGGAGCCTGACACCCGTTGTACGAGCAAAGCCATTTGTTCATCCTGCTGGTCAAGCCCTCGCTGCAAACGATATGCAAGTGCACTTTCATCCATGGTGCTGGCATAAACCCTTCGCACAGCGTCTTCAAATTCTGAGTAACGCTGTTCAGGATCACCCTGATTTACCAGGAACAAGCTTTCATATTTTCCAGCAAATGCATTGCCAAACGAATCTTCCAGCAGACTACTTGAACGGACAATGATCGGTGATTGACCAAAATATTCTATTATCTCCTGGAACCGCTCACGAACTTGATCAGGAAACTTACCTTGCAGCAGATTTTCCTTCATTTCAGGCGCCACTTCAAAGTAACCCTCTTTAGTTTTCTGCTTCATAAGCAGTTTCCACCAGCCGTTTTCAACTATGTAGCTGTAGAAAACATCTGAGCCAACATAGAATGAATCGTGCGGTTCCATATATTGATCCCAATCGAATGACTTATCATTTTCTAAGATTTTTTGGGCCAACAGCATTCCAGCGGCCTTGCCGCCAATGAAGCCGCTGCCAATCAATCTATTCTTGATATTTATCAAATCCTCAAGAGAGAAACTGTTTTGTGCGAGCTTCGAAATTTTTTTTTCCCGACCAACCATTATTCTGCAGAGTTCTCGAACAAGTTCTTTAACATCTTTTGAGTCCTGTGGCGTTTTCATTAGGCTGTCTGCCTTCATAAACAGGCGGTCCCAGTGATCGAGAAATCTTGCTGAACCATTCGGACTTTTCTGAGAAATATGGCTCAATAGCTTACTTGCATCAATGCTGCTTATTACAGGTGTAAATTCCTCGCCTTGCTGCAGATGAGGCAAAAACATTGTAGGAGAGTATCGTTTCCATACCTTCAAAGGATGAATGTAAAAGTTTCTTTCAAAATTGTAAACATCCAGCAGTAGTTGGGTTGTTTCGCGGATACGGGCAACCGTCTGGAAAGAATGATAATTCCGCAATATCGCAAAATAGGCAATCGTGTCCAGTTCGAAAAGGTAAGGACAGGTGACCATAAAGAAATTGCCTACCATCAAATCCGTTGCCCAGGCACTTAACAAGTCAGAAAGGCAATCAAATACATAGTAGGCTTCGGTGCCTTCCTGGGAGATTATGGCATGAACCTGTGTGGAAAAACTTTCGAAACCACCCTTTGCATCGAGTTGGTATACTGTCACATCAGGCTGATTTTCGATTATGGGTCTGTGCTGGGCAAACCTCATATAGACAATGTTTCGCTTATCGGCTAAAGCTTTTTTTATATATGGCCTAACAAATCGACTATAGTCTTCTATGCTGTCGACCTGCCAAACGATGTTGTCACCCTTTTTCAAATCGCAAATTATCTTATCTAAACCTTTAAGGCCTGTACTTGCCCAAGCTGTCATAAATCAACCTTTCTTTTTATAGTATCTTCTATAATCTATGCCTAATTCTTTGACTTTATAGCGTATGATCCTGGCTGTAGTTTTTAGATCCCGGGCCGTTGCCGCCAGATTGCCGTTGCAGCGTTTAAGTGCATCAATAATCAGGTCGCGTTCAAACAAATTAATCCTTTCAGTTAGCGAACCGGCCCCGATGGTGCCGGATGAATCTGATGTTTGCAAAGTTGGAGGAAGATGATGTCCATGAATAACGCCGTCACTGCTTAAAAGCACCGCTCTTTCGATACAGTTTTCGAGTTCGCGTACATTCCCCGGCCAATGATACGAAACCATCATATTGATTGCCGGCGTGCTAATTCGCCGGATGTCCTTGTTCATTTTTTTTGAGTCTTGTTCTGCAAAGGAGTCAGCTAACAGCAAAATATCATCCTTACGGTCGCGTAACGGTGGCAGCAAAATAGGAAACACATTTATTCGATAATAAAGGTCCTGTCGGAAACTACCGTTATCAACTGCTTTTTCCAGGTCACAGTTCGTAGCTGTGATAATTCTGGTATTTGTTTTCAAGGTCCGGTTACTTCCAACTCTTTCAAACTCCCTTTCTTGGAGAACACGAAGTAGCTTCACTTGGGTAGCCGAGGAAAAGTCACCTATCTCGTCAAGGAATATAGTACCGTTATTTGCTTCTTCAAGCCGACCTTTTCGAGTTTGTATAGCTCCGGTAAAAGCACCTTTTTCATGGCCGAATAACTCGCTTTCAAGCAGGTTTTCATTCAGGGCGGCACAGTTAATTTTCACAAAAGGCCCGTCACTTCTTGGACTGGAAAAATGGATAGCGTGGGCAACTAATTCCTTTCCTGTGCCTGATTCGCCGCGTATAAGTACCGTTGTGTCGGAAACCGCAACTTGGTGGATTTGACGATACACATCACGCATGGCGTTGGAATTGCCTATTATATTTTCAGGGCGGAATCTTCCCTCTAATTCATTACGTAGACGCAAATTCTCATCTTCGAGTTGTTGACGGCCGACCGCAGCTTCACGGCGAGTTCTTAAATCGTTTGCAATCATACTTGCTACAATGCTTAGTATCCGCATCTCCTCGTCCAGGGGTGCTGTTTCTTCAAAGGGCCGGTCAACTGAAATCGTTCCAATTACATCGTTGTCAATTGAAATGGGAACACAAATAAAGCTCAAATCCTGTTTTGTAACGTTCCATCTTTCGAAGCGATTCAAAAACAAAGGCTCCTGGGAAACTTTTGGAACAATCATTGGCTTGCCGGTCTGCATAACCTTACCAGTTACCCCTTCTCCGATTCGATATGTAATTGTTCGGCTTTGCTTCTGCGAAAGATCGTGAGCAGCTTCGATTAGAATCTCATTACCATCCAGTGAAAGAATTGCGATTGTACCTCTGGCCAAACCAAGGTCTTTATCCAGCATATCCAGAACCGCGGCAAGGGTTTCTTGCTGGCGAGCTCCGGCAGCTAATGTTTGACTAACCTTATAGAGGGTTTCAAGCTGTGGCACGGGTCTTACGGTATACGTTCCAGTACCTTGTAAAAATGTAGTTTTCTTGGCCATTTCAAAATTCCTCGTTGTTTACTAATACGACATAATTGTAACATGGGTGTACGGCTTTGCAAATAATTTTTTCTGATAAATACTATAAGCCAAAAGCTGTATGCTCTAACTCTTGTAATATCAGTTAGATATAAAAACATAGCTACATGGCGATGAAATTTGAACAATATCGCATAGAGTAGGTAGCCTGTTAGATATCAAGAAACAAATATGTCGTATTCTTGTGTCGTACTACAAGATTGTTACAGGTTGTTTGCTGTCCCCTGACTATAATGGTTGTATATCACTATGTAAAATAAGCACTTATAGTTATTGTGAGGCTTTGGCACGGATGTTGCTTATGTAATACGTTGTAGCCTTGGCCAGGCATGTATGTTCGAGTTCAAAGGAAGATTATTAAACTGTTTTTGGTAAGGAGATTATCGAATGAGAAAGTTAAACCATTTGGTTGTGTGCTTGTGCGTCTTTTTGTGTGGTATGCAAGCAGCAATTGCTGAGGACAAAATTGATTTTGAGATTACGGCGGATTATTTCGGCAAATACATCTGGCGAGGGCAAAACCTCAGTGATGATCCGGTTTTTCAGCTGGGACTAAGTGCCAGTTACAAAGGCTTCACCGCTGGCGTCTGGGGCAGCCTTGAAACGACAAGTATCAATAATAACAGTGGTGAATTTACAGAATGGGACTACTCGCTCGATTATTCGGGCGATTTCCCCGGACTCAAAGGGGTAGGATACTCGGTTGGTTTGATTAATTATCACTTCCCCAGCGTAGTCGGTGACACAACTGAGTTTTATTGGGGACTGAACTTTGATTTGCCGTTAAATCCATCAATAACCGTATATCATGATATTGACGAGGTTAAGGGCACCTATGCATCCTTTGGTCTGAGTCACAGCATTGACAAAATCGCCGAACTTACTCCGGATATGCCGGTGGGGATGGAGATCAGTGCGGGCTTAGGATTCGGTGGTTCGGCTTATAATGAAGGTTACTGGGGCGTTAAAAAAGATAAACTCAATGATCTGGCAATATCAGTTTCGTTCCCCACTGAAATTGCAGGTTGGACGCTGGCGCCGAGCTTGAACTATGCGACACTGCTCAGCGACACTATAAGAGCCAGCGATTCATTCAGCTCTGAAAGTGATTATTTCTTCGTCGGTATCAGTCTTTCGAAAAGTTTTTAATGAGGATTTATAAGAGGGCATAAAAATGAAAGTAATAGGTTATCTATTTGTTGGTTTAGTGGTATTGAGCTTTACGGTTGGGCCGGTATTTGCCGAATCGACTACAACTGAGGAATTGGCTGGAAACATAAGCAGTATTACACAGGGTTTAGATACAGTATGGGTTTTGATAGGCGCATTCCTTGTCTTTTTTATGCAGGCTGGTTTTGGTATGGTTGAAGCTGGATTTATCAGGGCAAAAAACGCCTGCAACATCTTGACAAAAAACTTTCTGGATTTCTGCATGTCTTCACTGGGGTTTTTTCTGATAGGTTATGCCTTGATGTTCGGTAACGGCAATGGTTTTGCAGGGGTAAAAGGATGGTGTTTGTTTGGTCTTGAGCCTGTGGTAAATGGAATACCACTCTATGCCTTTTGGTTGTTCCAAGCAGCATTTTGCGGTGCTGCTGCGACAATAGTAGCCGGTGGGATGGCTGAGCGGATGAAATTCTCTGCTTATCTGATTTACTCATTCTTAATCTCGGCTCTTATCTATCCTGTTGTCGGCCACTGGATTTGGGGAGGCGGATGGCTGAGCAATATGGGATTTGCAGACTTTGCTGGCTCAACCGTGGTTCATACAGTTGGTGGTTTTGCTGCATTGGCAGGAACAAAAATACTCGGCCCAAGAGAAGGTAAGTATGGCATTGACGGAAAACCCAATGTTATTGCCGGCCATAATATTCCGCTGGCCTCCCTGGGAGTGTTTATTCTGTGGTTCGGCTGGTTTGGATTCAATGCAGGCTCAACACTTTCGGTAGGTGATGGTTCGTTGATCGGTAGAGTGGCGATTAATACAAATATCGCAGCCGCAATGGGTGGCATCGTTGCAATGGTTACGGTTTGGAAAAGATTTGGTAAACCTGATTTGTCAATGGCTATGAACGGAGCCTTGGCCGGTCTGGTGGCTATTACTGCTCCGTGTGCATTCGTTGAACCATGGGCAGCAATAGTAGTCGGCGGGATAGCTGGATACATGGTTGTAAGAGGAGTCGAGTTGCTTGATAAACTGCAAATAGACGACCCCGTCGGAGCTGTTCCTGTACACGGAATGTGCGGAATTCTCGGAACGCTTTGCGTCGGAATCTTCGGCAAGGCCTCGCTTGGTTTAGCCAATGACGGCTTTGTTTATGGCGGCAACCCAATGCAATTAGGTATCCAGATGGTCGGCAGTGTAAGTACAGTAGTTTTTGTGCTTATCAGCATGGGAATAGTTTTTAAGCTAATCGATATTACAATTAGTCTGAGAGTAAGCAGAACTGAAGAACTGAGAGGTTTAGATATTGGCGAACATGGTATGGAGGCCTATGAAGGTTTTCAAATATTCAGTACTATGTAAATCTTTAAGAAGGAAAAGATTATGAAACTAATAATAGCATACATTCAACCGCATAAATTAAAAGATGTCAAACAGGCATTATATAAGACTCAGGTTTGCAAGATGTCTGTTACCAACGCCGTGGGCTGTGGTGAACAACATGGATATGAAGAGAGCTACAGAGGCATTAAATTCGAGGTAAATTTGCTCAAGAAAGTAAGGCTTGAAATAGCAGTTAATCAGGATTTTGTCGAGAAAACAATAGCAGCGATTATCGAAGGTGCAAGAACAGGTGCAATCGGTGATGGTAAAATCTTCGTACTTGACCTGGCTGAGTGCGTTAGAATCCGTACCGGTGAACGGGATGGTAAGGCGATAGGATGATACTGATTGGTCAAGCTTGATTCATCGCATCTTGTGTCGGTGAGGTTTTGGCGAATGGGTCCTGCTGTAGTTGGCGGGGCCCATCCTTTGAGTGCATCAAGAGACGAAATTGTAGCATTTCAACAGCTATGTTACGAAAGTGTAGCATCGGCTTAGGTGGAACTATTACATGCCCTCTTCGTAACTGTTTACCAGAGAAGCAGTTATAAAACATGTAAAAATTAAAAGGTTGTGGCACACATATTGCATAACTGTAATAAGGCCGACTGGAGTTTGCGTGATACAAAAAGGCGTAATGTTAGGGCAGCGACAGCGACCGGTAAAAAATGTAATTAAAATTTAATGAGACGTTTTGTGTTTAAAGACAGGAGAAATAAAATGGATAAAAGTTGCGAAGCAATAACAGAGGTCTTCGGGTCCAATGTTTTTAATGATTCGACAATGCGGGAGCGATTGCCAAAAGACGTTTACAAGTCCATAACAAAGACTACTGAAGGACATCGACCGCTTGACCCGGCTTTGGCTAATGTGATTGCTAATGCGATGAAGGACTGGGCTATCGAAAAAGGTGCTACGCATTTCTGCCATTGGTTTCAGCCAATGACAGGGCTTACAGCTGAAAAACATGACTCGTTTATTTCGCCCACACATGATGGCAGGACAATGATGGAATTTAGCGGCAAAGAGCTTTGCCAGGGAGAACCGGACGCTTCTTCGTTTCCATCAGGAGGATTGAGAGCAACCTTTGAGGCTCGTGGCTACACTGCCTGGGATTGTACTTCGCCGGTCTTTATCAAAGAGGATGGGAAAAATATTACACTTTATATTCCAAGTGCGTTTTGTTCGTATACCGGCTTGGCACTTGATAAAAAAACACCTTTATTGAGATCGATGGATGCTTTGGATAAACAGGCGATCAGAGTTCTTTCTGCCCTTGGCAATAAGGCTTCGCAACATGTGACGGCCACGCTTGGCCCGGAGCAGGAGTATTTTCTTGTCGACAGGTCTTTTTATGAGAAACGGCTGGACCTTATTCTTACAGGCAGAACACTTTTCGGAGCAACTCCCCCAAGAGGCCAGGAGATGGACGATCACTATTTTGGAACGCTTAACGAGCGAGTAGCTTCATTTATGCATGAGGTTAATGTTGAGCTTTGGAAGCTTGGAGTTTCTGCCAAAACACAACACAATGAGGTTGCGCCTGCCCAGTATGAGCTGGCACCGGTATTTGCTACGGTTAATGTTGCTACTGACCATAATCAGTTGACTATGGAGACGTTGCAAAAAGTAGCGAATCGTCACGGTTTTATCTGTTTACTTCATGAAAAGCCGTTTGCTGGTATCAATGGATCAGGCAAACACAATAACTGGAGCATGGTAACCGATGACGGTATTAATCTGCTTGATCCGGGACAGACTCCTCATGACAATATGGTGTTTCTGGTGATCCTCTGTGCGGTTGTACGTGCGGTTGACAAATACGCAAAATTGCTGCGGGCAAGTGTTGCTAACACTGGAAACGAGCATCGTCTTGGAGCCAATGAGGCACCGCCAGCCATCGTTTCGATATTCCTGGGTGAGCAATTGACAGATATTTTCAATCAACTGGCCAACGGTGACGCAACCTCATATAGGCAAGGCGATGAACTGAAGTTGGGTGTTTCAACTTTGCCACCATTGCCCAAAGATTGCACAGATCGTAATCGAACTTCACCATTTGCGTTTACCGGTAACAGGTTTGAATTCCGTATGGTTGGCTCGACCCAATCGACAGCCGGCCCAACCTTCGTGCTTAATACGATTGTTGCAGATGTTTTAGCTGAGATTGCTGACGAGTTGGAAAAAGCTAAGGATGTGAAAAGCAGCGTGCAAAAGATCCTGCGAAAAATAGCTAATGAACATAGTCGCATAATTTTCAACGGCGATAACTATACCGACGAATGGGTAAAAGAAGCAGAAAAACGCCAATTGCCGAACATTCGCTCGACGGTTGGTTCACTTGCTACGATTATGGATGAAGAAAACGTCGGTGTATTTGAAAGACAGAAAGTGCTAAGTAAAGCTGAATTGGCCGCACGAACCGAGATTTTACTTGAGGCTTATAGTATGCAGATAAATATCGAGGCACTAACAATGATAAATATTGCCAAACGTCAGATACTTCCGGCTTCAGCGGAATATTCAGGAAAATTGGCAACGACGATAGCATCGATAAGCTCTACGGGGCTTTGCTGCGACTACCAGAAAGAAATGCTTGAGACAGTTTCCGGACTTATTGGCTCTGCCGGCAAGGCGCTTAAGGAATTCGAAGCAATTGTCGAAAAATGTGCAAAAATAGAGGATATTTCAACTAAAGCTGAATTCTGTAGGGATAAGGTAATTCCAGCTATGTGCAAATTGAGACAGTTTGCCGATGAACTTGAAATGAATGTTGATGCAGACCTATGGCCTCTACCTACATACGCCGAAATGCTGTTTCTAAAGTAAACCAAGAACGGGAAAAGTGATGGTTTTTAAGTCAAAAGATCAGGGTTTATACGAATCTCGCCGTGAACACGACGGCTGCGGGATTGGTGCAGTTGTAAATATTAACGGCCAGCGTGACCACTCCATTATTGAGTACGGCAAGGAAATACTGGTTAATTTGCATCATCGCGGTGCAGCTGGTGCCGATGAGGTTACAGGTGATGGGGCAGGGATTCTCTTTCAGATTCCACATGAGTATTTTAAATCTGATTGCGAAAGATTAGGTTTTTCACTGCCGCCAGCTTCAAGATATGGTGTAGGCATGGTATTCGGTTCGCAGGACCAAGAGCTTCGCAAAAAATGTGACGAAATCCTTGAGGCTGCACTTGCTCACTATGGTCTGCGAGTTTTATGCTGGCGAGATGTACCCACATCAAATGATTGCTTAGGCAAAATAGCTCTTGAGGCAGAACCTGCTATAAGACAGATCTTCGTGGATGGAGCAGGATTGGAAGATGAACTACTGGAACGACAGTTATACTTGGCTCGCAGGCGGACTGAAAAGCTTGTCAGAAAAAATTTCGGACAAAGAGGCGAGGACTTTTATGTGGCCTCGTTATCCTGTAGGACTATTTGTTATAAGGGAATGTTCATGGCCTGGCAGCTGTTTGCCTATTATCCAGACCTTGCCGATGAACGTCTCAGTTCTGCTCTTGCCATTGTTCATCAGCGATATAGCACTAATACGTTCCCAAGCTGGCAGCTTGCCCAGCCGCTGCGGTGTGTAGCTCATAACGGAGAGATAAATACATTAAGTGGTAATCGCAACTGGATGCAGGCCCGTCAGATGAAGATGTCCTGCCAGACTTTCGGTGACAATATTAGCGATGTGCTGCCGATTTTGAATCCAGAGGCGAGCGACTCTGCTTGTTTTGATAATGTACTCGAACTGCTGGTTCGTGCCGGCAGGAATATACCTCATTCGATAATGATGATGATTCCAGAAGCATTTGGTGCAAGTTACCATATCAGTACGGACAAACGTGCGTTTTATGAATATCACGCTTCTATAATGGAACCTTGGGATGGTCCTGCTGCGATGGTGTTTACCGATGGTCGTATTGTTGGCGGGACACTCGACCGCAATGGCCTGAGACCTTGTCGCTGGCTTGTGACAACTGATGGTTTGGTTGTTATGGCCAGCGAAGCCGGCGTTATCCAGTTCCCGCCGGAAAAAATTCGGCAAAAGGGCCGTCTCCAACCTGGTCATATGTTTCTCGTTGATACGGCCGAAGGCAGGATAATTTCTGACAATGAGATAAAAAGCAAGATTGCCCGACAGAGACCTTATCGAAGATGGCTTGACCAGAATAAAATCGAGCTCCGTGGTCTGTTTGATGTGCCAAAACCGGTACATACTGACACTGATACGTTAGCTCAGAGGCTGCGATTGTTCGGCTATACCCGTGAAGAGTTGAAAATGATTTTGCTTCCGATGGCCTTAAACGCCCAGGAACCGGTCGGCTCTATGGGTAACGATACACCTTTAGCGGTGCTTTCTGATAAGCCGAAACTACTGTTTAACTATTTCAAACAGCTCTTTGCCCAGGTTACAAATCCTGCGATAGACCCATTGCGTGAAGGTCGGGTTATGAGCCTGATGAATTTCGTGGGCAAAAAGCCAAATATACTCGAGGAATCACCTGAGCACTGCCGACAGTTGAAACTGCCACATCCAATCCTGACCAATGAAGATATTGAACGGCTGCGTACCGCGAAAAGGCAAGATCTTAAAGTGGTTACCATCTCGTCGGTATTCGATATTAATGTCGCTGATGTTGGCGGCGGTTTGCGACAGGCTATCAGCGAACTTGTAGAGTCTGCCCAACAGGCTATCGAGGAAGGAGCATCGCTAATAATAATCAGCGACCGCCAGGCTTCACAAACGAAGGTTCCAATCCCATCGCTTCTGGCAACGGCTGCGGTTCATCACGGGCTGCTTAATTGTGGTCTTCGCGGCGAAGCAGGATTGGTTGTTGAAAGTGCCGAACCCAGAGAGGTAATGCATTTTTGCCTTTTATGCGGCTTTGGTGCTAACGCGATAAATTCCTATCTGGCATTTGAAACAGTTGACTATCTTCAGCAGGAAGGCCAACTTCCTAAAGAGATAGAATCCTCGCAGATAGCGGACAACTATATTGCTGCGGTCAAAAAAGGTATTCTAAAAACAATGAGCAAGATGGGGATTTCAACGCTGCGAAGTTATACCGGTGCTCAGTTATTTGAGGCTATCGGCTTAAATCGTTCTCTGGTGGATGAGTACTTTACCGGTACAAGTTCGCGGATTGGCGGAATTGGTCTTACAGAAATAGCACAAGAAGCAGTTTTTCGTCATAAAACCGCTTTCGAGCAGCGCCCCTCGGGGGTGCTTGAGTTAGATTTTGGTGGTGAATATCATTTCAGACATAACGGTGAGCAGCATCTTTGGAATCCTACTACGATAGCACGGCTGCAACATGCGGTTAAATATGCAGACCGTCAGGCTTATGATGATTACGCCAAAGCGGTAAATCAGCAGGCTAAAAAGCTGTACACTTTACGTGGACTTTTTGAATTTGTTGATGGTAAACCAATATCAATTGAACAGGTAGAATCTGCCGGTGAAATTGTTAAAAGATTTTGCACCGGTGCGATGAGTCACGGCTCAATCAGTAAAGAAGCACACGAGTGTCTGGCTGTTGCCATGAACCGTATAGGAGCGATGAGTAATACCGGCGAGGGCGGCGAAGAACCATCTCGTTACACACCGGAAGCTAACGGCGATTCAAAAAACTGTGCTATCAAACAGGTTGCCAGCGGAAGGTTTGGTGTAACAATTAATTATCTGGCTCACGCAAAAGAGTTTCAGATAAAAATAGCTCAAGGTGCCAAGCCAGGTGAAGGCGGTCAGTTGCCCGGACACAAAGTTACCGAAGAAATTGCGAAAATGAGATATTCAACGCCGGGTGTAACCCTTATTTCACCGCCGCCACACCATGATATATATTCGATTGAAGACCTGGCACAGTTGATATACGACCTCAAGTGCAGCAATCCAGGTGTGAAAGTTTCGGTCAAACTTGTCGCTGAGGTTGGAGTCGGCACAATCGCTGCCGGTGTTGCCAAAGGCAATGCCGATGAAGTTCTTATCAGCGGCCATGATGGCGGTACCGGTGCAAGCCCGCTTTCGTCAATCAAACATACCGGCTGTCCATGGGAACTGGGGCTGGCAGAGACTCAGCAGGTTCTGGTAATGAACAATCTGCGAGACCGAATCCGAGTTCAAACCGACGGCCAAATGAAAACCGGCAGAGACGTCGTCATTGCAGCCTTATTAGGAGCAGAAAGATTTGGCTTTGGCACCGCTGCTCTGGTGACACTCGGCTGCACATTATTACGCAAATGTCACGAAGGTGCCTGTCCTTTCGGAATTGGTACGCAGGACCCGGAACTGCGGAAACGTTTTGCGGGAAAGCCGGAATATATTGAACGATTTATGTATTTTGTCGCAGAGGAAGTGCGACGGATTATGTCTCAGCTCGGTTTTAGAAAGTTTGAGGATATGGTTGGCAGAGTAGATAAACTGCAAACCAGTAAAGCGATTGACCACTGGAAAGCAAAAGGGCTGGATTTTTCTGCTATTTTCCATCAGGGCGATGTCTCCAATGGAAATGGTAAAAGATACACTAATTCACAAGCCGACAAGCTTGGCGACCATCTTGATTGGCAGATATTGGAAAAGGGCAAACCTGCAATTGAGCAGCAGGAGCGAACCGTTATAGAGATGCCTGTCCGAAATACAAATCGGACTGTCGGAGCGATTTTGAGCAACCGAATCAATAAAAAATACGGCGAAAAAGGCCTGCCCGACGACACACTGCAAATTGTTTTACAAGGCTCAGCAGGCCAAAGCTTTGGTGCGTTCCTGGCACCAGGCGTAACCCTAAAGCTGGTCGGGGAAAGCAATGATTATTTAGGCAAAAGCCTTTCCGGTGGAAGAATTATTGTCAAAACACCGGAAGATTCACCGTTTATGAGCCATGAAAATATCATTGTAGGTAATACCGTGCTTTACGGTGCGACCTCAGGTGAAGTTTTTATAAATGGAATGGCTGGTGAAAGATTCTGTGTGAGAAATAGCGGGGTAACCGCTGTTGTCGAGGGAGTTGGGGACCATTGTTGTGAGTATATGACAGGTGGATTGGTCGTGGTGCTTGGAAAAACCGGTTGTAATTTTGCAGCAGGTATGAGCGGCGGCCTTGCTTACGTGCTCGATGAGGTACAACTGTTCGATACGATGTGTAACCTTGATATGGTCGAGTTGGAGAGCGTATGGAAAGAAGAAGACAAAAATTTGCTGCACGATTTGATCCAGCAGCATCTTAAATGGACCGGCAGCAGCCGTGCACAATACCTACTGGACGCATGGCCTGATATGGTAGGAAAATTTGTAAAGGTTGTCCCGATAGATTACCGCAAGGCACTGGAAAAGATGCGTGCCGCTCAGCAGAGAGATACGGAAACGATACCTGCAACTGAAGAGGTGTTTCAATGGGCGAAATAAAAGGTTTTCTAAAATACAACCGTCAGGAAGTCGGTCATCGGCTGGTCGAGGAAAGAATACATGATTTCGGCGAGCTTGATCTGCCGCTTACTCCTGAGCAGATTCACCAGCAAACAGCAAGGTGTATGGATTGTGGAATACCGTTTTGTCATGGTGTGGGCTGTCCGCTCAAAAATTCTATACCTGACATAAACGAACTTGCATATGAAAACAAATGGGAACAGGCCTGCCAGATGCTTCATTTGGCTAACAATTTCCCTGAAATCACAGGCCGAGTATGCCCGGCTCCCTGTGAAGCTGCGTGTACGCTTTCTATCAACGACGAGCCCGTGTTGATTAGACACATTGAGTTTCAAATCGTTGAACGCGGCTTCAAAGAAGGCTGGATCAAACCATTACCTGCTAAACAAAAAACCGGAAAAAGGGTTGCAGTAATTGGCTCCGGGCCTGCTGGTTTGGCAGCTGCTCAACAATTGGCACGAGCCGGACACAGCGTGATTGTCTTTGAAAAAGATAAGCAAATTGGAGGACTGCTGCGATACGGCATCCCGGACTTTAAACTTGCCAAAGACATTATCGACCGCAGGTTAAAGCAGTTAACAGCCGAAGGTGTCGAGTTTCAAACAGGCGTCTGTGTCGGAGAGGATATTTCCGCAAGATACCTGAAAAAGATGTTTGATTGCATTTGCCTGACGATGGGTGCGGGTCAACCCCGGGACCTCAACATAGTCGGCAGAGGGTACGAGAATATCCTGTTTGCTATGGATTACCTGAAAGCACAGAACAAACTATGCTCCGGTGAAGAAATAGATGAATCGGCAATTGTTACAGCAAAGAACAAAGTTGTAGTCGTAATAGGCGGTGGTGATACAGGAAGTGACTGTGTCGGGACGGCTAAAAGGCAGGGAGCCAAAGAGATTTACCAACTGGAAATCCTTCCAAAGCCACTGGAAACTCGGCCAGCTGATACACCCTGGCCCATGTGGCCGCGAATTATGAGAAGCTCTACCTCGCATGAGGAAGGATGTAATCGGCAGTGGTCTGTAATGACAAAGAAATTTTCAGGTG
This sequence comes from uncultured Pirellulales bacterium, assembly GCA_964451425.1. Lineage (GTDB taxonomy): Bacteria > Planctomycetota > Phycisphaerae > Sedimentisphaerales > Anaerobacaceae > CS2-K091. The sequence continues at coordinate 22,278 of CAYVIT010000017.1, read as the reverse complement.
TAGAAACAAGAGTTACCCAACTGCATTGCTGCCGGGTTGAGTGGTTTCAGAAAGATGGTTCCTGGAAGTTTAAGGAGCTACCGAGCACCGATTTTACTCTCGATGCTGATATAGTATTGCTGGCAACGGGCTTTCTTCATGTTTTACATAACGGTCTTGTAAAAGAATTCGACTTAAAACTTGATAAGTCAGGCAATGTTGCAGTAGGAAACCACCAAACCAGTCAACCTGAAGTGTTTGCCGCTGGTGATACAGCTAGTGGAGCATCATTGGTTGTTCGGGCAATTGATAGCGGAAGGCAAGCTGCTGCAAGCATTGATAACTGGCTAAAAAGTAAAAGTTAAAGTTAGCAATAACTGATTATGAGAATAGCATTAGTACAATTTAACGCTTCGGTAGGTGACATTAGGGGCAATGTTAACCGAATGCAGGATTTGAGTATCAAGGCTTTTGAGCTTGATTCAGATATTGTGGTATTCCCTGAGATGAGCATCTGCGGGTATCCTCCTGAAGACTTGTTGCTAAAAAAACAATTCATAGATGATAATCGGTTGGCTGTCGAGCATTTGGCAAAGAATTGTCCCGATATTACCATCATCACCGGTTTTGCAGAAATTAACGAAAAGGGTTATTACAATTCGCTTGCAGTGCTGCAAGAAGGCCAGGTCAGGAAAATCTACCACAAAAACATCCTGCCGAATTACGGTGTTTTTGATGAAAGACGCTATTTTCATCCCGGCACCAAAGCTATGCATATGAAAATAGGCAACCTTACTTTCGGTTTTACAATTTGTGAGGATATCTGGCGGCTCAAATGGATGGATAACTTATTTGAAAAAACACCACCGATAAACATAATCGTAAATATCTCAGCGTCTCCTTTTCACACAGGTAAAATCGAACAACGACAGCAAATTCTTAGCCAGTGTGCAAAACATTTTAATTGTGCTGTTGCATACTGCAATCTTGTTGGCGGCCAGGATGAACTGGTATTTGATGGCCGAAGTATGTTTGTTGATTCTTTGGGTCAGATTGTCTGTCAGGCAAAGGCGTTTGAAGAAGATATGTTGATGGCGGATTTTTCAACAGTTGATAACAACGGTGGTATTAGCGTCAAAAGCCTGAAAAACTATAAGGCCTGCAATTCTACACCAATTGATTCAATCGCTGAGATCTATAATGCCTTGATACTTGGAACCAAAGACTATGTACGAAAAAACAATTTTTCCAAGGTTATAATCGGCTTGAGTGGTGGTATAGATTCATCCCTGACGGCTGCTATCGCTGTAGATGCTTTAGGGGCAAAAAATGTTGTTGGGATAACCATGCCGTCGAACTTCAATAGTCCTGCGACAATTAAAGATGCCCAAATACTGGCAGATAATCTCGATATTGAGTTCTATAGTGTTCCTATAGAAACGGTACTTGATAAATTCAATAGTTTGTTTGGTAAATTTGATAAATGGACAACCGATGGAATAGCTTATGAAAACCTGCAGGCAAGGATTCGCGGATGCATACTGATGTCTTTGAGCAATCAATACGGCTATCTTGTCCTGACTACAAGCAACAAAAGCGAGACTGCTGTTGGATACGCTACCCTTTATGGCGACACAGCCGGCGGTTTTGCGATCTTGAAGGATGTGCCCAAAACAATGGTTTATCAATTAGCCGAATACATCAACAACATTCCTCATCATCCAATTATCCCTCCCAGCGTTATAAAACGGCCTCCAAGTGCAGAACTCAGAGAAAATCAAAAAGATATTGACTCGTTGCCACAGTATGACAAGCTTGATCGCGTACTTAAAGGTTATGTGGAAGAAGACAAGTCAGCTTCTCAGTTGATAGAAGAAGGCTTGCCAAAAACTGTTGTTAAACAGGTAATTAATATGGTTGATCGTAGCGAATATAAAAGAAGGCAATCGCCACCTGGGATTAAAATCACTCCGAAAGCATTTGGCAAAGACAGGCGAATGCCAATAACAAACCTTTATGCTTCTGAGGGATTTGATGATAAATAAGAGAATACTGAGGTCAATGATTTAAAGGAATCGAGAAAGGAAACGATGCCGAAACGTAAAGACATCAAAAAGATATTAATTATAGGTTCCGGCCCTATTGTTATAGGTCAGGGCTGTGAATTTGACTATTCCGGCACACAGGCGTGCAAAGTTCTAAAGCAGGAAGGATTCAAAGTTATACTGGTTAACAGCAATCCTGCAACGATAATGACCGATCCTGAGATGGCCTACAGAACTTACATTGAACCAATTACTCCGGAAATAATCGAAAAAATAATTTGCATCGAAAAGCCGGACAGTCTCCTGCCAACATTGGGTGGCCAGACAGGTTTGAATGCTGCCGTGGTCTTGGCGGAAAGAGGAATCCTGAAAAAACATAACGTTAAGCTGCTTGGGGCCAATCTAAAATCGATTAAAAGGGCTGAAGAGCGAGATAAGTTCAAAAAGATTATCGGCGATATTGGGCTTGAGGTTCCCCAAAGCGGTTATGCTCACAGTTGGAAAGAGGCACAAGAAATAATCAAATATGTTGGTTTTCCAGCTATCATAAGGCCATCATATACATTGGGCGGCATGGGCGGAAATGTAGCCTACAATGTCGAAGAATACGATAAATATATCCATTGGGGATTAAACTTAAGCCCAAAGAGCCAGGTTCTTGTGGAAGAATCCGTCATCGGCTGGAAAGAATATGAACTCGAGGTAATGAGAGACAGAAAAGACAATGTCGTTATTATCTGCTCGATTGAAAACCTTGACCCCATGGGCATCCATACGGGAGACAGTATCACGGTTGCTCCCGCCCAGACGCTGACCGATAAAGAATATCAGATAATGCGGGATGCGTCTCTGAAAATCATACGAGCTATCGGCGTGGAAACAGGCGGGTCGAATATACAATTTGCAGTCAATCCCGAAAATGGCAAGCTCTATGTAATCGAGATGAACCCCCGTGTTTCGCGAAGCTCTGCTCTTGCATCCAAGGCTACGGGCTTTCCTATTGCCAAAATAGCTTCGTTGCTGGCGGTTGGTTACACCTTAGATGAAATCCCTAATGATATAACAAGAAAAACACCAGCCTGTTTTGAGCCTACCATTGACTACTGTGTAGTTAAATGGCCGCGTTTTACATTTGAAAAATTTCCTAAAACCAATTCTGAACTTACAGTACAGATGAAATCTGTCGGCGAAGCTATGGCCATCGGAAGAACATTCAAGGAAGCGTTTCAAAAAGCTATAAGGTCGCTGGAAATAGACCGTTACTCACTCGACAAAAAGCATACCAATAACGGGTTTACTTTGACTCAGTTGAAAAAGAAGCTGCAAACCAACTGCTGGGATAAAATATGGTATGTCGCTGAGGCCTTTAGAAGAAATATATCAACTGATGAATTGTTTAATCTAACAAAAATTGATCCCTGGTTTCTCAATAACGTCAATGATATTGTCAAACTTGAGAAAAAAATCAAGTCAACTGATTTTGATAAACTCGATCAGAGTTTAATGCGAAAAGCTAAAGAATATGGTTTCAGCGATAAATATCTGGCGATTTTGTTTAATATACCGGAAGAAAATTTTAGAAAACATCGTCAGCAGATGGAAGTAAATACTGTCTATAAAACAGTTGATACCTGCGGAGCCGAATTCGAGGCCCGCACTCCCTATCTTTACTCAACGTTTGAAAACGAATGCGAGGCTAATCCAACTAATAGAAAGAAAGTCATTATCCTGGGCGGAGGTCCTAATCGCATAGGCCAGGGTATCGAATTTGATTACTGCTGTGTCCACGCAGCCTTTGCACTAAAGGAAATAGGCGTCGAATCAATAATGGTAAACTGCAACCCTGAGACAGTAAGCACCGACTACGACACCTCCGATAGGCTTTATTTTGAGCCGCTGACATTTGAAGATGTAATGAGTATCGTCGAAAAAGAAAAGCCCGATGGAGTTATTGTTCAATTTGGCGGACAGACGCCGTTAAAATTAGCTGTACCCTTAGAAAAGGCCGGCGTGAAGATAATAGGCACCTCGCCTGACAGTATTGCCCAAGCCGAGGACCGCAAGCGTTTCAATAAGCTGGTCAAAAAATTAAAGCTTCGTCAGCCTTACAGCGGAACTGCTACTACATACGAAGAAACCCTAGAAATAGCAAAAAAACTCGGATTTCCCTTACTCATCAGGCCTTCTTTTGTGTTAGGCGGCAGAGCAATGGTAATTGTTCACGATGAAAAATCTCTTAGAGCCAGCGTTGAAAATGCGATCGAAGCTTCAGGAGAACATCCGATTTTGATAGACAAATTTCTTGATGATGCGACAGAACTGGATGTCGATGCTATAAGTGATGGTAAGCGAGTAGTAGTTGCCGGGGTTATGGAACATATTGAAGAAGCTGGTGTCCATTCCGGTGATAGTGCCTGCAGTTTACCACCAGTTTCGATATCACCAAAGGTCCTGACAGAGATTAAGAGACAGACAAAACTTTTAGCAATCGAATTAAAAGTTAAAGGCCTGATGAACATCCAGTTTGCTGTTAAAGATAATGAAATTTATATACTTGAAGTCAACCCCCGTGCATCCCGAACTATTCCGTTCGTCAGCAAGTCAATTGGTGTTCCCTTAGCTAAACTTGCAACAAAGGTGATGACGGGAAAAACTTTGGATGAGTTGAATTTCACCAAGGAAATACAACCAAAGCATTTCTCAGTGAAAGAGGCGGTATTCCCATTCTTAAAATTTCCCGGCATAGATACATTGCTTGGGCCGGAAATGCTCTCGACCGGCGAAGTTATGGGTATATCCGATGATTTCGGAATTGCCTTTGCAAAGTCCCAGATAGCAGCCGGCAACAGCCTGCCGACAAATGGCAACGTACTTTTCAGCGTCAAAGATACCGACAAGAAAAAAGCGGTTGAGTTGGCAACTCAATTACAGCAAATGGGCTTTAAGATTGTCGCAACAAAAGGCACATGCATCGAATTTATCAATAACAACATACCATCTGAGTTTGTACTCAAAATGACCGAAGGCAGACCAAATATAGCTGATTGGATAATAAATGGGAAAATCAGTCTTATCATAAACACTACGATAGGTACTCAATCAATCAAGGATTCTTTCTCAATAAGAAGGACTGCCCTTGATAAACAAATTCCATATGTAACAACGATAAGAGGTGCGGCAGCGGTGGTGAAAGCCATTTCCGCGATGAAAGAAAGAAAACTCAGCGTAAAGCCAATTCAGCATTACTACAGTTAGGAGTAAAATTGAAAGCTATTTTATTACTCGAAGACGGCACGGTTTTTGAAGGTACTTCTTTTGGAGCTAAAGGCCAAAAGTGCGGGGAAGTTGTGTTTAACACAAGCATGAGCGGTTATCAGGAAATCTTGACCGATCCATCTTACAACGAACAGATAATAACAATGACATACCCAATGATCGGCAACTACGGCACGAATAAAGCTGATTGGGAATCAAGAAAAATTTTTGCAAGCGGCTTTATCGTCAAAGAAAACTGCCAATATCCAAGTAACTGGCGAAATAAAGATTTTCTGAGTGATTTCTTGAATTCTAACAACGTAATTGCCCTTGAAGGCGTCGACACAAGAAAACTGGTAAAACACATTAGAACACAAGGTGCCATGAAAGGTATTATTTCTTCTACAGAACTCGATATCAAAAAACTAAAAGAAACTCTCGAAAGTTACCCAGGCCTCATCGGAAGGGATATCGTCAAAGACGTGACTTCGAAAAACCAATACAACTGGGATAAAGGCGTAATTGACGTATTGGCCGACACTGAACTAAAGCCTGAAAAAAAATACAAAGTCATAGCCTTCGATTTTGGTATCAAACAAAATATCTTAAGACTCCTCCGCTCTCATGGCTGCGATGTCACGGTTGTACCTGCAAAAACATCAGCAGAAGAAATCATGAACCAAAACCCTGATGGTGTATTCCTGAGCAACGGTCCAGGCGACCCCGCGCCGGTGGGATATGCCGTTGAAAACGTAAAAAAAATATTAGGCAAAGTGCCAATTTTTGGTATCTGTCTCGGACACCAAATCCTTGCCCTCGCTCTTGGCGGTAAAACATATAAATTAAAGTTTGGCCACAGGGGCGCAAACCACCCTGTTAAAAATCTGCAAACAGGACAAATTGAAATTACCAGCCAAAATCATGGATTCTGCGTTGATATGGATTCGCTTAAAGACAAAGAAATTGAACTAACACATCTGAACTTAAATGATAACACTGTTGAAGGAATCCGCTGCAAAAAGTACCCAGCCTTTTCCGTCCAGTACCACCCAGAAGCTTCACCAGGCCCGCATGACTCAGCGTACCTTTTTGCAGAATTTATAAAGTTAATGACCGGGGATTTCACAAGGTAGCATAGGTAATCTTTTAAAAATCGTGAATTATTTTAGCCGAAAGCCTTGAAAGGAAAAGATTATACTATTAGAATGCCCATTGGCGAAACATACGTTTTTCTTGATAGATTTATGTCTCCAAAATGACTCCATGTCCAAGTATTTTCCGCTTAAAAAAAAATGCCCCACATTTTTGGCCAAAAATCAAACTATTTAGGAAAATTTTTTAAAAATCGGATATTAAATCCGTTGGTCACAAGAGAGACCATCGGACATTCAATCCGTTGGTCATCCTAGAGTAAATAAGCAGGGAGTTTTTAATAAAGACCATCGGATACTTAATCCGAAGCTCGAAAAATCAGGTTTTTCTCGCTCGAATCTAACCCAGCAGATTTACCCCCTCCCGAGCATTTGCTTATGCGGCACAAGTCGCCATATGAGGCTGATATGAATTTGAAAGGCTGTTTGCGCATGAAAAAGACCTAAAGTTATCTTTAGGTCTTAATAGCGGGGGCAGGATTCGAACCTGCGACCTCCGGGTTATGGGCCCGACGAGCTACCAGACTGCTCTACCCCGCGGTCATTCCCTGTATTTCATATAAAATAACACAAAACTTTGTTCTTATCAAGAGAAAGAGACAAAAATCACAGATTTTTCCGAATCTTAGCGGCAATTTCCTCAATCTTTCCCTCCTGGTATTCATAAGCAGGCCAGCGGTCAAAGACACCATCGCCGGTATTGCGAGGGATTACATGAAAATGCAAATGCTCAACGAGCTGTCCCGCCGCCCTGCCATTATTGCACAATACATTATAGCCGTCAGAATCCATCGCAACCGATACGGCTTTGGCAATTTTGCCAAGACACGAACCGACCCGGCCTAAAAGTTCAGCCGAACAATCGTGTAACCTTTCAAAGTGCTGTTTGGTTATCACCAAAGTGTGCCCATCACTTACAGGGCCAATATCCAAAAAAGAAAGAACGACTTCGTCTTCGTAAATCTTTGTCACCGGAATCTGCCCGGCTACCATTTTACAAAAGACACAATCACTCTCATTCATTTTAGGATTATCCTCTAAAGGATGATAGGTTACTGCTAATGGTTAGGTTCATCCTGCCGGCTACTTACTGCTTTCGTCAGTCCCTTCGGCCCCGGTAATCTCTTCGGCCTCGACTGTCTCTTCAGCACCAGCGATTTCCTCGACTTCTACGGTCTTTTTCGCTCTTCTGCGAAAACGCTTTTTGGAACCGGCTTTAGTTTCTTTTTTGGAGCTCTCTTCGTCACCTACGAGCTGCAGCAGGACGAGCTGGCCGTTATCACCCAATCTTCTTAAGGATAAACGAATAATTCTCGTATAACCACCCGGCCTGTCAAGGTAACGAGGGCCAATTTCGCTAAAAAGTTTGCCGATAACAGTGCCTTTCTTAACTGCCTTGCCATCCTCATAATCTACGATGTCGCAATTGCCAAGCAGGGCAATAGCCCTGCGCCTGGCAGACAAATTGCCTTTTTTTGCCAGCGTAATCAACTTTTCAGCAAAGGATTTGACCTCTTTGGCCTTTTCGATTGTCGTTGAAACCGTTTCGTGCTGGAATAATTGCGCTACCAGATTTCGTCGCATAGCCAGACGATGCTGACATGTTCGAGATAATTTTCGCCCTGCTACTCTATGACGCATGTACCTAAGCTCCACTTATAAGCGTTTCTTGCACGATGAGTAAAATCTAAACACACTTAAATTACATTAATTTAAAAACCCAAATATTTATACGTCTGTCATCCCCAAAGATAAACCTATATCTGCGAGCTTTCGTTTGATTTCCCGCAAAGAAGTTTTTCCAAAGCTGCGAATCTTCAGTAAATCGGCATCCGTCATTTTCACCATCTGGCCAACCGTTTCGACCTTTACTGCTTCAAGACAGTTACTGGCCCTTACCGACAATTCCAACTCCTGAATGGGTATTTGAAGTTTTTCAACCAGCTCCTCATCAATCGTTTCTTCTTCCAACTCTTTTTCTGCAAACTCAACAGCAACAGTTTCTTCTCCAACATCGAAATATTGTACAAAAGGATTGATATGTTTGCGCAAAATCTTAGCGGCCTCTACCAAGGCCATTTCAGGCGTAGTTGTTCCGTTGGTCCAAACTTCGAGAATAAGCTTGTCATAATTGGTTCGCTGACCTACTCGTGTGTTCTCGGTGGCGTAACGAACTCTGGTAACAGGGGAATAAACGGCATCCAGCAGAATTCTTCCGATTTCCTGGTCGAATCTATCAGCAACAGCAATACGTTCAGAAGCCGGCATATAACCTCGGCCGTTCTCAACTACCATTTCCATTTCAAAATCCACATCGTCAGTCAAAGTAACCATTACTAAATCTTTGTTAATCACCTCTATGGCCGGGTCAGCAACTATATCGGCCGCAGTTAAAACGCCCGCCTTGTTTGCCGTAAGCGTTATTGTCTTAGGTCCATCGCCCTGGAGCCGGATTATAAGACTCTTAACATTCAAAACAATATCTGTAGTATCCTCCATTACACCCTTAATAGAAGTAAATTCATGATCGACATTTGCTATTTTGATGGATGTTACGGCACTGCCTTCCAAAGAGGACAACAATACGCGTCTGAGGCTGTTACCGATAGTAGTTCCGAAGCCGCGCTCGAAAGGTTCGATAAAGAACCGGCTGTATTTTTCGTTCGATACCGTCGTGTCTCGTTCAACACGAGTCGGCAACTCCAAACCTCGCCATGTAACTCGCATATAAAACTCCTACATAAGTTATGAGTTTTAAATCTTCAGTTTTAAGCCACTAAAACTCAACGCTATAATACTATCCTGTAGCTATCGCGAACAAAATTCTACAACCAGTTGTTCTTCAACAGGAATCTGAACATCATCCCGGCTGGGCAATGCAACAATAGTAGCTTCAGGTTTTCCACGATCCAACTGCAGCCAGCTTTGCGCGGCAAAGCTTGGATTACTTTCAAGCTGCTGCTTTACTTTTTTTATGCTTTTTTCGGAACCCTTGACCGTCACCCTGTCTCCGATTCCTGTAGTATAATCACTGATATCAACTTTGCGACCGTTCAAATAAATATGACCATGAGAAATCAATTGTCTTGCGGCTTTGCGCGACGGCGTAAAATTCAGCTTATATACGACATTGTCCAAACGCCTTTCCAGCAATTGCAGTAAAGTCTCTCCGGTATTGCCTTTCATACGCTCGGCTTTATGGAAATACCGCATAAACTGGCGTTCCAGAAGTCCATAATATCTTTTAACTTTTTGCTTTTCCCGCAGTCGAACAGCATATTCGCTCGCTCTGCCTCTGCGCCAACCATGCATACCCGGCGCCAGGTTACGCTGTTTTTTCTCGACCGGACACTTGGCCGTCTCACATCTGATACCCTTGAGCATCAGTTTCATTCCTTCACGACGGCATAGTTTACAAGATGAAGCCAGATAACGTCCCATGCTTTTTATTCATCTCCAAAAAAATTGGCGATATCCTAATACTGCTTTTCATTCGAATTTCTTTATACACGCCTTCGCTTCGGCGGTCTGCAGCCATTATGCGGCAGGGGTGTAACATCTTCTATCGATGCGATACGCAATCCCGCCTGCTGCAGCGCCGAAATAGCGGATTCACGTCCCGAACCGGGACCTTTAACCCTAATTTCGACCTCACGAACGCCGTTACGCATAGCGTTATTGGCACAACGTTGTGCAGCCTGTTGAGCGGCAAAAGGCGTACTTTTACGAGAGCCTTTGAAACCGACACACCCCGCCGATGATGAGCAAATCGTGTTACCATCCAGGTCTGTGATAGTTATCAAAGTATTGTTAAACGTTGCTTTTATATTCGCAACGGCCTTGACGACATTTTTTCTGACCTTTCGCTTTGTAGTTCTTGCCATTATCCTTCCCACACTAAGTACTGCTGACTTCAGCAATCAACTTTTTCTTCGCACATCACACAACTTATCTGAACCAAAGCAATTAAGCTTTTAGCGTTTTTCTTTTACTCCCTTCTTGCCGGCGACTGTCTTTCTGGGACCTTTGCGAGTGCGTGCATTGCTTTGAGTACACTGGCCCCGAACGGGCAAACCCTTTCTGTGACGAACACCTCTATAACAAGCTATATCCCGTAATCGAGCGATGTTCTGAGTAACCTGCCTGCGAAGCTGTCCTCCCACGATGTAATTGCGGTCGATAATCTGAGTTATCCGGCTAAGCTCGTCCTCGCTGAGCTTGCCGGCCTTCGTGATTTTTTCGATTCCGGCCTCTTTCAAAATCTGCTCCGAGGTATATTTACCCACACCATTAATAGAGGTCAATGAAATCCAAATAGATTTGTCATTAGGGATATCAACACCGACTATTCGCGGCATATTAACTCCTTCTCGTATATTGTTTCGCTCTTCACGATACGATTATCCCTGTCGCTGTTTGTGGCGCGGGTTAGTACAAATCACGCGCACAACACCCTTGCGGCGTACAATCTTACAATTCTCACAAATACGTTTTACCGAACTTCTAACTTTCATTTATTACAACCTACAAATCCAGTTTGGCTCGCGGCCCATGACCCGGAGCACGCGGCGGTGTACAAATCAGAACTAATTCCGAAGCACTATTCGTCCTCTATTCAAATCGTACGGCGACATCTCAACTACAACCGTATCGCCCGGTAAAATCCGAATAAAATTCATTCGCATTTTGCCCGAAACGTGAGCTAAAATCCTATGCCCGTTTTCCAATTCCACGTTAAACATTGCGTTGGGCAAAGCATCAATCACTTTGGCCTGCAATCTTATTGTATCCTTTTTCGGCATATCTTGTGTTTCGCGATTCACTACCTGCCGGTCAGCACCTCACAGCCATCTTTCACTACTACAATCGTATGTTCAAAATGAGCCGAGCATTTACTGTCTCTTGTTACAATAGTCCATCCATTCTTTAGCGTCCGCACGGCACTTTTGCCAGCATTAATCATGGGCTCAACCGCCAAAGTCATTCCTTCAGCCAAAACAATATCATTGGCGAGCAACTCATCGCTGACGAAGTTTGGCAATCTCGGCTCTTCGTGCATTTTTCTTCCGATACCGTGCCCAACAAAGTCCTTAACTACCGAAAAGCCGGCCGATTCAGCATAATGCTGCATTTTGGCTGCCACCTGGCTCCACTTTACAGCCGGCGCAATTGTCTCTACAGCTATGTCGAGAACATGCCTTGTCACATCCATAAGTCTGCGTTTCTTCTCAGAAACATTTCCTATGGCAATCGTAACTGCGGCATCTCCACAATAGCCTTCAAGTCTGACGCCAAAATCAATGCTGAGTATATCGCCGTCTTTAAGCCTTGTGTCCTCGGAAGGAATTCCGTGAACGACCTGCTCATTCACCGATGCGCAAATTGCACCTGGGAAAGGGATTCGAGCATAGGGGCTGCGAACACCCTTAAACAGCGCCTCGGCACCGGCATCGGCAGTCATTTGCAAAGCTGTTCTGTCCAATTGAGCGGTAGTTACTCCCGCCTCAGCAATCTCTTGTAATTTTGAAAGAACATCAGCTACAACAGCATTTGCTCGACGCATTAACTCAATTTCTCTTCGGCTTCGAAGCGTTATGGCCATTTAATTTCTTTTTTTTATGCCTTGTATTTTAATCCAGATACGACTCAGTCTTTGACGAAGGTGTCCAACTTTTCGAATATCAAAGCGCTTACCTCGTCGATGTTGTTGTTAGCATCGATGTCATAAACCGTGCTGCTGTTTTTTTTGTAGTAATCAACCACCGGCTCTGTCTGCCGGTGATACGTCTCAAGTCGATTACCCACGACTTCAGCACTGTCATCAGGTCGTTGAACGAGTTGGGTGCCGTCGTTATCACATACTCCTTCGACCTTCGGCTTTAAGTTTTCAATATGGTAAACAGCGCCACATTGAGGGCAGCTTCTCCTGCCGGTCATCCTCTGTACAACGACCCGGTCATCTATATTTAGATTTAAAATAGCATCCATTTTTTGGTTGGCCGAAGCCAACGATTCATCAAGCTCTGCCGCCTGATTAACGGTTCTTGGGAAACCATCCAATATAAAACCGCTATCAGGGGCCTTTCTTATCGCCTCAGTCATCATCTTAACTATTATTTCGTCAGGCACAAGTGCTCCTGAATCCATATACCCCTGGGCTTTCCTGCCCAGTTCGGCGCCTTCGGCTCTTTCCCGTCTTAAGATGTCTCCGCTGGATAAATGCAGCAGACCATACCTGGCGACAATGCGCTTACACTGAGTTCCTTTTCCCGCACCAGGCGTACCCAACAAAACTATTCTCACGCATAAGCCCCTTTAATTCTGCCTGTTTCACTGAATCCTTCATAACTTCGCATCAAGAGGTTCGCCTCAATTTTCTGAACAAGGTCCAGTGAGACACTGACAACTATCAATAAACCCGTGCCTCCCAAAAATGTCGCTACCCGCCAATCAATTCCCAACAACATTGAAACAACGGTCGGCACAACAGCAATTATAGCCAGGAATGAAGCTCCGAAATAAGTTATTCTTGTCATGACGGTTTCTAAATATTCAGCCGTCCTGCGTCCCGGTCGAAGTCCGGGAATGAAGCTCCCCGAATCCCTCAAGTTTTTGGCCATTTCTCTCGGCTGAAACTGCACTGTTACCCAAAAATAGGCAAACAGAAATATCAACAACATATAGATGACATTGTAAGTAAAAGCAGTATGACGCAAAGCACCCTGTAAAGTGACCAGAAACAGCGAATTTCTCCAACTCTCTATTCTTGTGAACTGCTCAATTATCAGGGGCGGGAACATCATAAAAGCCGATGCGAAGATTATCGGCATCACGCCGCCATGATTGACCCGCAGAGGCAGATAATGCCTTTGGCCGCCATACATTCGCCGTCCGCGCATCTGCTTTGCCTGTTGAATAGGAATCCTCCGCTGGCCCTGCGTTATTAGTATGGCCCCCGCCACAACAAATACAAAGGCAGCGATTAAGAACAATAACTTTGCCGGTCCTACTGAGCCGGGCGAAGCACCAACTAAATCAATGTTACCCAAAAGTTCTCCAACTGCCCAGGGCATTCGAGAGACAATACCGGCCATAATTATCAAACTGATACCGTTGCCTATGCCGTACTCATCTATCTGTTCTCCCAGCCACATCAGGAAGATAGTCCCGGCGGTCATACCCACAACACCCATTATTACACCTCGAGCCTCCATACCGGGATAGATAAACTTGCCTAATATCTTCATAAACATAATCGATTGAATAACACATATCAGGACAGTCAGGTAGCGTGTGTACTCCTGTATCTTTTTGTGTCCTGTTTGACCTTCCTGACGAAGTTTTTTCAAAGCGGGAACAACCTCACCCAGCAGCATAAGAATAATCGATGCAGTAATATAGGGCATAATCCCCAGACCAAATATGCTGCTCTTGGACAGTGTTCCACCGGTAAATATCCGCATATATTCAGTGGCTCTGCCTATTGGGCTTTCTGTATCCCTGTGTTGTGTAACTTCAGCAATCTTGGCCTGGTCAAAACAGGGATTGGGGATATGAAAACCAACCCTGTAGATTATCAGCAGCGACAAAGTAAAAAGAATTTTGTTGCGCAGGTCCGGGATTTTGAATATGTTAAATACTGTTCTAAGCATTTTTGTTTTTCCCGTTAATTTTCGACTTTACAATAATTGAAGCCACTCAATTTTACACACTATAAAGGGGCACAAAATCTCGAACCAACCGATTAAGTAATCAGTTTTGTCGTGCCGCCGCAGTCTACAATCTTCTGTTTTGCCCTTTTGCTAAACTTATGAGCAGTTATATCCAGCTTCTTTGTCAGTTCCCCATCGCCGAGGATCTTAACTTTACCTTCCCGGCTGTTAATCAGCCCGGCATCAGATAATTGCTCGACACCGACTGCAGCACCTTCGTCAAATCTTTCCAACTGAGATATATTAACAATCTGGTATCGGGTTTCGAATTTATAATTATTAAAGCCGCGTTTGGGCAGTCGGCGAAATAAAGGCATCTGTCCGCCTTCATAAAGCGAGACGGAGGTCGAGCCGGCCCTGCTGCCACTGCCTTTGTGGCCTCGGCCGCACGTTTTGCCATGTCCGCTGCCCGTGCCTCTCCCAATACGGCGACGACGCTTGTGCTTACCCGTCACAGAAGTTATTTCGTAATTCAACATTTAAGCCATCACCACCTTTTTATTGTCTCAACCTCTACGCCACGAAGGGATTCAACCATCTCTTTGCTTCGTAATTTCAACAGCCCATCCATTGTGGCCTTGACAACATTTTTAGCAGAGGTACTTCCATACACTTTCGTAAGAACATCCTGCACACCGGCATACTCGAGCACAGAACGAGCGCTTGAGCCGGCAATAACTCCGGTACCTGGACTTGCCGGGACTAATGTTATCTTTGTGGCTCTATACTTGCCTTCGACCTTATATGGGATTGTCCGGCCATCCAAAGTTATCTTGTGCAAAGATTTTTTGGCATCCTTTATGCCTTTCTCCACGGCAAGTGGAACCTCATTAGCCTTACCATAACCGATACCGACTGTGCCTGCACGGTCACCAATCGCAACTAATGCCGCAAAGCTGAACCGCCGACCACCTTTGACTACTTTGGAACAGCGAAATATTTTTACAACAGTATCTTCCAGCGGCTGTTCTTCCTGAGCAGATAATTTAACAGGTTCTACTGCCAATGTTTTTCTCCAATCTGACTTCTAAGGCCATGAAGTTCTTTCAAAAAACCAGGCCGGCTTTTCGCGCTGCCTCGGCAAGAGCCTTGACTCTGCCATGAAACTTATATCGGTTTCTATCAAAACAAACACATTGAATACCAACGCCAAGGGCCTGTTTTGCGATTGCTTCACCGACCATTTGCGCAGCTTTTTGGTCGGCGGCATTGGACAATTGGTCCTGCAGGCCTTTTGCTTTCGTGCTGGCCGAAACAAGTGTCGCTCCCGCAACATCATCTATAATCTGCACGTAGATATGCCTGTTCGACCGAAACACCGACAGCCGAGGTCTGTTTGCTGTCCCAAAGACCTTCTTTCGCACGTGATGTTTACGCCTCTGTGCCGCCTTTTTAATCTTTTCTATTCCCATAACAAAACAGGTCCCGACTGACATTTACTATTTTCTATCGATTCTGAGACTTAACTACTTTCCGGGTTCCTTTCTACAGTCAATTCAAACGTCAATCGTCAATTCTTATGCCGTTCCCGAAGTAAATGCTTTGCCAGCCTTGCGGCGAACGGTTTCATCTGCATAACGGATACCCTTTCCTTTATACGGTTCGGGTGGCCTTATATTCCTTATATCAGCAGCAAACTGTCCCAGCAGCCTCTTGTCTACCGCCGAGAGTGTGAACTTTGCAGGGACGTCATTTCCCCTGGTTGCTTCAACTTCAATGTTTATCTTTACACCCTTCGGTACGACCCGCACAACGGGATGGGAAAAACCTACCTGAAAAGTCAGCTTTCCGCCCTGCTCTTTGACATTATAACCGGTACCATATATTTCCATCTTCTTTTCAAAGCCCTTACTGATTCCAGTGACCATATTAGCAATCAAAGCACGCATAGTACCATGCATCTGTTTGGCCTCACGGCTTTGGGGACGTTCATTTACAACCGTTATTTCCCCGATAGTACTGTCAATTTCTACATTTATGGGGGGCTGGCAATCCATCTGAAGCTCGCCCAGCGAACCTGACACTTTGATACGCCGGCCATTCTTCTCGACCTTCACGCCCTGAGGAATAATAATTGGTTTTTTTCCGATACGGCTCATTAGCTTACCGTGCACACTATCTCGCCGCTGACATTGGCCTCGCGGCAGCTTCTATCACTCATTACACCTTTACTTGTTGAAACAATCGCTATACCCATACCACCTAAAACACGTGGTAACTTGTCAACAGACGAATAAATTCGGCAGCCGGGCTTGCTTGTCCTTGTTATCTCATTAATAATAGACTGACCTTCACGATCATATTTTAGAGTAATTCTCAGGATTCCCTGCTTGCCGTCATCGATTCGGTCGACATCTTCAATGTAACCTTCCTTCTTCAAAACGGCTGCTATACCTTCGCATATATTCGACGCTTTAATGTTAACCGAACTTTTATTTACACGCACAGCGTTACGAATTCTTGTCAACATATCAGCTATCGGATCACTCAAACTCATAAATTTATACCCCTTGCTTCGCGGCCTCTATATAAGGGCGACGAATCACCAACTGGCTTTTCTCACTCCCGGTATTTTTCCTTCGTTAGCTAAGGTTCTAAAACAAATGCGACAAATCTTGAATTTGCGATAAACAGCCCTGGACCTTCCACAAAGCTGACATCGCGTATATTGCCTGACTCGAAACTTCTGCTTCTTTTCCGCCTTGTTTTCCAGTGCTTTAGTTGACATCTATATGTTCCAAAATAACCTTATTTATTTCGCCTGCGACCGTCAATTATTACCGCTCCGTCGTTTTCGACCTGAACGGCATACCAAATAAAGACAGCATTTTCCTTGCTTCCTCGTCAGTTCCCGCCGTTGTCACCAATGTTATATTCATACCCTGCTGAGACTCAATTTTTGCCGGATTGATTTCCGGGAAAACACTCTGTTCGACCAGGCCCATCGAGTAATTACCTCTACCGTCAAAACAGTTCGGATTAAGTCCCCGAAAATCTCTTACCCGTGGAATTGCAAGATTTATAAGCCTATCCATAAATTCATACATCCGCACACCGTGCAGAGTGACTTTCAAGCTGGTTTCCATGCCCTGACGCACTTTAAAACCTGCAACACTTTTTTTAGCTTTACAGACGGCCGGCATTTGGCCCGAAATCATTGTCAAGTCATTTTTGGCAAATTCAAGGAACTTTTTATCCTGAGCCGCCTTACCTACACCCATAGAGATAATGACCTTTTCCATGCGGGGCACAGCCATAGGATTCTTGTAGCCGAACTCCTTCGTCAATTCCGGAACTACCTTGGACTTATATAAATCTTTTAAACGTGCCATACTTCGTAATTCGCTACTATCAATGCACTACTTCGCTCGTTTAACAATATCGCCTTTGCCGCCGTCCTTGAAAACTTTCTGCTTACTTCCATCCTCACTAACTTTGTAGCCAACTCTACTGCCCTTTGAGCTCTTGGTGCTGAGAGGCAGCACACTACTTATGTGCATCGGCTGCTCAATATTGATGCGACCTCCCTGGGGACTTTTGCGAGAAGGCCGAACGTGCTTTTTCGCTATATTTTGTCCCTGAACCACAACCTTATTCTTTTTGAGGATGACACGCAATACCCTGCCGGTGGCTCCTTTATGGTCACCTGCTATAATTTGAACCATATCGCCTTTTTTTATATGTAGTGCCATCTTTCTTTCTCGTATTTCGTTTCAAACCACCATTTAGACTACTTCACTTGCCAGTGAGATAATCTTCATATAATTTTTTTCACGCAGCTCGCGAGCAACCGCACCGAAGATTCTCGTTCCTATCGGATTACCTTCATTGTCAATCATCACTGCGGCATTGCTATCGAACCTTACATAGCTACCATCAGAGCGCTTCAGAGGACTCCTGGTGCGAATAATAACGCATTTATGAACTTTCTTGTCGTCCAACTGGCAGGTCGGCAGCGATTTTTTTATAGCAACACAAACGATATCTCCTACTGTAGCCACGGGTCGAGTCTTTCTACCACGAGAACCACCTTTTCCAAGAACCTTGATGCACAATGCCAACTTCACACCTGAGTTGTCGGCTATATCCAACATTGTTTCCTGCTGAACCACCTTATTCCCCGTCGTATTTAGCTACACGTTTTTATTTCGTCTGCCAAACTCACTTGATTACACGTCTGGGCCTTTTTTAAGCCGACTTTTCCACAATCCTCACAAGGCGCCAACTCTTGGTCTTACTATGAGGGCGACATTGCGCAATCTCAACAACATCACCTACACCGGCCTTGTTGTGTTCGTCGTGGACGCCGAGTTTTGTTCTACGCTTTACATATTTCCCATATTTCGGATGCCTGACCTTGAAATCAATGGCAATTTTGATGCTTTTGTCACCACTATTGCTTATTACCACACCGGTTACAGTTTTTAATTTTCGGTCCTGCATCTTTGATTCCTATTTTATGCCCTGAGAGACCGCACTGCATACAGAGTATTTTAATATTGTCATTCCCATATATGCAGCAATGCAGTCTCTTTTCCTTTTTATTACAGTTTCTTCTCTGCGCCCTCAGCGTTCTCAGCGATTAATTTTTCGCTATTTTCACGCAATATTGTTTTAACCCTGGCAATTTCACGCCTGACATTAATTGCAGCTTTTGAATTCTCCATTTTTTCCGTAACCGCCTGCGAGCGCAAATCAAACAAATGTCTCTTTAGCTCTTCGAGATTGCTCTCAATCTCATCCTGGCTCATTTCGCGGTAATACTGCGCTTTCATCTCAATCTTTCTTTTTTGCCACAAAGGCACCAAAACACTAAGGTTTCATCATATTTATTTTTTTAAACTCTCAAATTTCTTCGGGACTTCGCGTCTTTGTGGCTGAAATTCCTTATTATAACGAATGTCTTCGCCTAATAAATCTACACCTGATTGGCATTTTATGAGCGACCCTGACCAGGGCCTGCTTTGCCACATCCTCACTTACTCCACCGATTTCAAACATAACCTGGCCGGGCCTGACTCTGGCAACCCAAAATTCAGGTTCACCCTTACCCTTGCCCATTCTGGTTTCCAACGGTTTTGAACTTACCGGTTTATGCGGAAACAGCCTAAGATAGACTTTGCCTTCACGATGCAAAAAATGAGTAGCTGCAACTCGGCCGGCTTCAATATGCCTGGCAGTTATCCAGCTTCTTTCCAGGGCCTGCAGGCCGTATTCGCCAAACGCCACAAAATTGCCTCTGGTGGCATTACCCTTCATTCTGCCGCGCTGGCTCTTACGGAACTTAACTCTTTTCGGCATCATTGCCATTATCTTAGGTCCTCACAAACAGCGTTTAATCTGTCGTTTTACCTTTTTGCGAAGGCGGAGCCTTCACTTTCAATTCACTATCCACTGCAGAACCGCTTTCTTTGGTACTGCCCTGTTCGGCGGCACCGGCTTCTGTCGGCACGACAACACTATTATTTTCGATTGTGCCTTTGCTCTTTCGTACAGTTGCCGCTTTAGGCCTGCCATGCCTCCGTGCCGGACCAGTTCGCCTCGGCATGCCGGCCCGACGACGCGTTCCCAACTCAACCTCCTCGCCGAATTTGCCTTTATAAACCCAAACCTTAACACCAATCGCCCCATACGTCGTTCTTGATGTCGCCACAGCGTAATCTACATTGGCATCCAAAGTATGCAGCGGGATAGAACCAAGCTTCTGTGTTTCTCTGCGTGCCATCTCTGAGCCTGCCAGCCGTCCGGAGCAAATAATCTTAACTCCTTTAGCTCCGGCGTTCATTGCCGACTCACAATACTGCTTCATTGTACGCCTGAATGAGGCCCGCTTACTCAACTGCTCAGCGATTGATTCTGCCACAAGTGTTGCATTGAGGTCGGGTTCCTTTATCTCGATGACATTAACGGCTACTTTTCGACCGGTTATATCTTCAAGCTCCTCTCGCAATCTATCAACCTCACCACCTCTTGGCCCGATGACCACACCGGGCCTGCCGCTGTGCAGTGTTACTTTGACTTCGTTGCGAGTCCGGATTACTTCAATCTTTGCAACAGCACCTTTGGGCAAATTACGATTAAATTTAGTGTCAACATATCTGCGGATTTTCTGGTCCTCGACGAGAAATTTGCCGTAATCAGCCTTTGGAGCAAACCAGGTACTCTTCCATCCAAGTGTTATTCCTGTTCTAAAACCTATTGGCGATACTTTCTGACCCATAGTTTCGTATCTCGTATTGAGTTTTTGCCTTTCACCTTCTTTTTCAAGCTTGTGTCACCGTAATATGTATATGACAGGCCTTTTTAGAAATAGGATGCGCTCTGCCCCTGTCTTTTGGTATCCATCTTTTTGTGCCGATGCGGACTCCGGCATCATCAACTCGGGCACTACTGACGTATAGATTATCTACATCAGCCTGCTGCTCATCGGCATCGGCGACGGCAGTTTTCAAAACCTTGTCAATCACTGCTGCTGCACGTTTTCGAGTGAACTTCAAGATATCCATCGCGTCCTGAACACTTCGTCCGGTTATTAACTGTGTAACGAGTCTGGCCTTGCGTGCCGAAAACGGAGCAAAACGATAAGATGAACGCCAATCCATCAAATCATTTACTTCAGCCGATAAAGCAGCCGCCAGGCGTCGAATATCATCTGTTCGCGGCCTGGGCTTAAAAAGGCCTTTCTGCCAGTTCTTAGCAGCCACCAGAGACTCTTTCTCATCAAGTCCGGGGCCGGCAATCTGTTTGGCCAATTGCCCCAAACTCATCTGTCGTCGTTGACAAAGCTCTTTTAATTTATCAGCACTTAACATAACTCGTAACTTACGAACCGGTTAACCGGAAAATTGTTAATCCGGTACTCAACATTTAAATCTTCACAAAACTATTTTATTTTCTTACTTGAATGTCCTTTAAAAGTCCTTGTGGGCGAGAATTCTCCCAATTTATGTCCCACCATATCCTCGGTAACAAAGACCTTATGAAATATTTTGCCGTTATGGACCATAAAGGTAAAACCCACAAACTCCGGAATTATCGTACATCTTCTCGCCCAGGTCTTGATTGGCTCACGAGAGCCGGAGTCTACTTGCTTGTTGACCTTGGCAATAAGCTTCTCATCAACGTATGGCCCTTTTTTAAGAGATCTACCCATTTTTCTGTTTCTCGTATCTCGTCAAGCTTTACTACGCCTGGCGCTTCTACAGAACTAATTGTCCCTGCCGTTTATTTTTACGTCTCCGAATAATTCGTTTATTACTGGGATTACGCCGATTCCTTGTTTTTCCACCTTTTGCCAGCACACCCTTCGGCGAACAGGGATGCCTCCCACCACCTCGATGACCTTCTCCGCCGCCCATCGGGTGATCAACAGGATTCATCGCATTACCACTTACATGGGGTTTCCGCCCTATATGTCGTTTTCGCCCGGCTTTACCAATCCGTATATTTTGGTGATCAGGATTGCCCAGCCGGCCAATCGTAGCGCGACACTCCCTGCGAAGCATCCGCATTTCGCCGCTTGGCAAAACAACAGTTACCCAATCACCTTCTTTGGCCACGATTCTTGCGGCATTTCCGGCGCCCCTGACCAGCTTTCCACCCTTGCCCGCATTCATTTCGATATTATGAATCTCGAGGCCGGCGGGAATCGCCGCCAGCGGCATCGCATTACCTATCTTTGGCTCACAAGTAGGCCCGCTCTCCAAACAATAGCCAACCTTTACACCCTGCGGTGTCAATATATATCTTTTCTCGCCGTCGGCGTAGTGCAGCAGAGATATGAAACAACTTCTGTTGGGATCGTACTCAATCGTTGCCACCTTTGCGGGGATACCATCTTTGTTACGTTTGAAATCGATAATACGGTAAATTTTTCTTGCCCCTCCACCTCTGAACCGCGAGGTAATAACACCATGATGATTTCTACCCCCCGTCTTCTTTATTCGCCTGCAGAGAGACTTCTCCGGCTTCGCAGTCGTCAGTTCTGCATAATCATTCACAGAACTGTTTCTGCGTCCTGCACTTGTCGGTTTATAAACTCGAATACCCATTTCACTCGTCTCTCGTATTGCGTATTTCGCTTAGAACAAATCTATATGAAAGTCCGGCTCCAAAAATACAACGGCTTTTTTCCAG
>CAYVIT010000016.1:23607-39811 GCA_964451425.1 uncultured Pirellulales bacterium | reverse complement strand
TAAGTATGTGTTAGTAGGAACATATTAGTTGGTTAATACCTTTAGGAAAGGAGAACACAATGGAGTGGAAATTGTATCTCGCCCTGAGCTTTGTGATGTTTATGGAGTACGCCGTCTGGGGTGCATGGATGCCAGTACTGGCTGCACGGCTTCTCGGACCCCTCAAGATGAGCGGAAAGCAGACCGGTTGGATTTACGCCACCTTCCCGCTTGCATGTATCGTCTCTCCACTTATTTCCGGCTTTCTTGCCGATAAGTACCTGAACACGGAGTGGATACTCGGAGGCGCGCACATTATCGGTGCCCTCTTGCTTTTTGTGGCGGCCAAAAAGACAACCTTCAAAAGTCTCTTTGTGGTCATGCTCTTTTACTGTCTATGCTATGCCGCCACGCTGCCGCTTGTAAACGTTATGCTGTTCGCAAACGTCTCGGACGTTGCCAATCAGGGAAAAGTATTCATCTGGGCGCCCATTGCCTGGGCCTTGATCGGCTGGCTCCTCAGCGGCTGGCGATGGATATTCAAAACAGGAGAGCAGGGACGCGACTGTCTCTACCTCGGTGCTATACTTTCAATAATAATGGGAGTGGGTTGTCTTCTCCTTCTCCCCGCAAGGGAACCTCCCGGGAAAACCGAGATTCCTATAATCCAGGCAATGGCTATGCTAAAGGATGTCAACTTTCTTATCTTTATCTTAGTCTCTATGGTCTTCTTTGGCCTGATGCAGTTATATTTCCTCAGTACGGCACCTTTTATGCAGGATATGGGAATACCAAACAAGAACGTCCCAGCCTCAATGGGCATCGCACAGGCAGTTCAGGCGATAGCAACATTCTTCCTGTTGGCTTTATTGCTCGAAAAAATTGGAACTAAATGGACACTGGTCGTCGGATCGTCTTGCTGGCTTCTGTTATACCTCATTTACATCAATGGAAAACCACGATGGCTTATCGTTGCAGGCCAATCATTACATGGAATTGCGTACGTGCTTTTTGTCATTGTCGGCCAGATATTTGCAAACAGTCTTGCGTCTGAAGATACAATTAGCTCTATGCAGGCTCTATACTTTGCAGTCACTACCGGCATCGGTCTGTTTCTCGGTACGCAATTCGCAGGTTTCTTAATGGACAGGTTCAGAAAGGAAGAAAAGTTCCAGTGGCGCCAGATTTACATGGTACCGGCCGTAATAGCATTCGCGTGCATCTTGATATTTATTTTGTTCTTTAAGTTAAAAGCAGCAGCCTGATGCCATATTGGCACTAAGGTTCTGTTAGATATTAGCGTGTTGGCAGGAGCGTAAAATCCGCAATTAGAAGCGGACAGCCCGGCATCTGTGACTACGTTCTGAAGTATGCTGGCTCGGAGAACGTCAAAATATAAATAGCTCTTAACAAAAAGAAAGGAAGTGGATGATGAGAAAACTTTCAATCACAATCATTAAGTTCGCAGCCTTCTGCTTGTTTGTAGCTTCTCTTTGCTCGGCCCAAGCCGCAAAGATACGGGAAGGGCACGTCATCCCCACGGACAAAAAGCTCTCCAAAGACACAGTAAAGCGTTTTTATGAACGTGGACAGCAGCAGACGTATCAAGGCAAGGACCTCGACACAATCGGCATGCCCATTGGCGGCATCACGACCGGACAATTATATCTCCGCGGCGACGGAACGCTGGGCCTCTGGCAAATCTTCAATCGCCACGTCTTCAGCGGTTATGGAAGTGACAATTACCGCACCTACAGACCCGATTCCCCCGTGGACTCGGGCTTTGCTGTGGTTGTCGAAAGCAATGGCAGAACCATCGCAAAACCATTAAACCAGGATTTCGGTACCGTAGAATTCACCGGCGAATATCCTATTGGTATCGTTCGTTATAAGGATAACAATTTTCCCGTAAAAGTAGAGATGGAGGCTTTCTCGCCATTCATTCCGCTCAACGCAAAGGACTCGGCCCTTCCTGCAACCCTGTTCCACATTACCGTGGAGAACACATCCAATAGGGCGGTGGAAGCCGCCATTTTAGGATGGCTCGAAAACGCCGTCCTGTCTGATTCGGCAAAGGCCGTCCTGGCCCAACGCCGTACCCGAATCCTCGAAGATAGAAACCGAACGTTGATTGTCCACACGGCTGAAGAGACGCCGCCGCCGGAAGATGCTCCGTCACCAAGGTCCAAAATAATACTGGCTGATTTTGAGGGAACTGATTACGGCGACTGGAAATCCACTGGCCAAGCCTTCGGTGCAAAGCCTGCCCTCGGCACACTGCCGGAACAGAATCCCGTCAGCGGCTTCCTCGGAAAGGGACTGGTGAACACGTATCTCGGCGGTGACGGCCCTCACGGCACATTGACATCACCACCATTTAAAATTAACAGAAAGTTCATCAAATTCCTCATCGGAGGCGGTAATCTTATCGAGCAGACCTGCATCAATCTTATAATCAATGACAAAGTCGTGCGAACCGCGGTCGGCAAAAGCAATGAAAAGCTCGAATGGTATTTCTGGGATGTGGAGGAATTCCAGGGAAGCCAGGCACAGATTCAGATTGTCGACAAAGCTTCCGGCGGATGGGGACACATCAACATCGACCAGATTGAGCTTTCCGACGAACCGCAAAAAGTCCCGGCAGGCCCCGTGGACAAGCTGCCCGATTACGGTTCGCTGGCACTGGCCTATGACGGCAAAGTCTGCTCGTCTTCCGAGGCATCCAACATTCTCGCATCTGCGAGCGATACCTTGAAAAAGAAACTGTCCGTGCAGAACAATATTATTTTCCCCGTGACACAGAGAAGAAGTACCACCTTGGCCACTAACATGGTGAAGCTGGCCCCGGGTGCCAGGCAGACATTCAAATTCGTCCTTTCCTGGTTCTTCCCGAACCACGAGCACGGTCACGAGTACGCCAACCGCTTCAAAAACGCTTCCGAAGTCGCACGCTACGTCCTCGACAACCACGAACGCCTCGCCGGCGATACCCGCAACTGGCACAAAACTTTTTACGAGGACAGCACACTGCCTCGCTGGCTGCTCTTCCGACTTCATTCAACTGTCTGTAACCTGGCAACAGGGACATGCCAATGGTGGCAGAACGGTCGTTTCTGGGCATGGGAGGGCGTCGGCTCTTGCGCAGGCACCTGTACCCATGTATGGAACTACGCCCACGCCGTCGCTCGTCTCTTTCCTGAGCTGGAACGCAGCGCAAGAGAAATGCAGGACTTTGGCGAGGGCTTTGACAGCCAGAGCGGTCTGGTCGGCTTCCGGAGCAACCGCGCCTACGCCGCCGATGGGCAGTGCGGCACCATACTCAAAGCCTACCGCGAATACCTGATGTCTGCTGATAATACCTTCCTGAAGCGCAACTGGCCCAGCATCAAAAAGGCGCTGGAGTTCTCAATCATTCGCGACGGCAATGGTGACGGCCTTATCGAGATTAGTCAGCACAACACGTACGACATCAATTTTGAAGGCGCCAACACCTTTGTCGGCTCACTCTACCTCGCGGCCCTCCGAGCCGGAGAAGAAATGGCAAAAGATATGGGCGACGAGGAATTCGCAAAACGCTGTCGAAAAATCTTTGAAAGCGGCAAACGCCTTACCATCGAGCGACTCTGGGACGGCGAATACTTTATACAGGAAGTCGATTTGAAAAAGTACCCGAAGGACCAATACGAGAAAGGCTGCCTTTCAGACCAGCTCTTTGGCCAGGGCTGGGCACACCACGTCGGGCTTGGCTACATCTATCCGCCCGAAAACGTCAACAAGGCGCTTCAGTCCGTCTGGAAATACAACTGGGCGCCCGACATTGGGCCGTACAACATCAACCACAAACCCGAACGCTGGTTTGCAAGCCCCGGCGAGCCGGGCCTGTTCACCTGCACCTGGCCCAAGACCCCATATATCGCAGAAGGGGTTCGCTACAAAAACGAAATCTGGACGGGCATTGAGTACCAGGTCGCCGGCCACATGGTCTGGGAAGATATGCTCGATGAGGCCCTTGCCATCTGTTACGGCATCGAGCAGCGCTACCACCCGGCTAAGCACAATCCATACAACGAAGTGGAGTGCGGCGACCACTATGCGCGAGCGCTCGCCAGTTGGGGCGTCTATACGGCTCTCGCAGGATACGAATACAACGGCCCCAAGGGACATCTTGGCTTCGCACCAAGAATAAGCCCCGAAGATTTCCGCGCCGCCTTTACAGGTGCGGAAGGGTGGGGTACATTCTCCCAGAAGCGAAACGGCAAAACACAAATCGAACAAATCGAAATACGCTGGGGCCGGCTACGACTAAAATCCCTTGCCTTTACCGTTCCTGACAATCTCCGAAGGGTAAAAGTGAACATAACGGCAGCAGGCAAACCCGTCGAAGTTGATTACGCCCTCAACGATGGACGCCTGGATATCATACTCAAGAAAGAGCTGGTCCTGTCCGAAGGCCAGATGCTGCAAGTCAGCATTAGCCGGTAGGGCAGTCAAGGCGTCTGCTTCTCAAGAGTCTTATTTGCCTTGAGTATATCACGCAGAGATGTTCGGGCTGTGTGTTTCTTCGTCAAGTTCTACTTTCGTTTTCTTCCAAAAATGGTATAAAAGATGCCTCGGAGAAATAGGAACAAGACGTTAAAGCCGCTCCGGGACGCTGTCAAATTATCGGGTTGTAATAAGCTGGAGGTAAATTATGAAAGACAAAACTAAAATCGCCACGGTCCTGATTGTGTTTGCTCTGACCTCATCCCTGTATTCTGCAGAAGAGTTAAGATTGACCGCACTAAACAGTATGGAGCGGATAGGCCAGGACCAGCAACCATACGGAGCGGCTAATGCAGAGATTAAATCCGCAAAAAACGAAGTGGAGTCCTTCCAGGTAGTCGTTACTGCTCTAAAAGAAAACATTAAAGTAGTGAATGTGGAGATTTCCAACCTCATCGGGGAAAATGGGGCAAAAATCAGCAAGGACAATATTAAACTCTTCAGGGCCGAATATGTTCGCGTAAGAAAGTCTACTCGAAGAGCCCAGCTTCCTCCGGGTTTATATCCTGACCCTCTTGTCCCCTTCATAAATCCTCTGACCGGAAAACCGATAGAGCCGCGCCGTCAGTTCAGAGAAAGGTGGGGCGAACCTGTCACTACAGTAGGATATGAAATGTATGCCGTCCCCTTCGAGCTCTTCAAGGGACAGAACCAGCCTGTATGGGTGGACGTCTACGTTCCTAAAGATGTTCCAGTCGGCCTTTATGAAGGGAAACTTACCGTCACCGCAGCGGGCAATATCTCAGCCCAAATCCCTGTGGCCCTCACCGTATGGGATTTCACTCTCCCGGATGGCCCTACCCATAAAAACCACTTCGGCGGTTTCTACAACATCACCCGATACTTCAATGTAAAGCGTAACTCAGAAGAATTTGAGCAAATCGAAACACGCTACTGCCGGGCAATGGCTGAGAATCGCATCAATCCTCCAATCCCGCGCCGTTTCCTACCCGAAGTCAAAAGTGACGGTTCTTTAAATATCACTCCAGAGAGACATAAGGCACTGAAAGACTTTATGAATAAGCTCCACGTGACCGACTTCGAGATTCCGAGAGCGCCGTTCTTTTCACTGCCCGGTTCAACGCTAAACGACGATTACAAAAGGATTCCGCCGGCCGCCCGGGAAAAAGCCATCCGGTACTACCGTCAGTTTTACGACTACCTGAAGAAAAACGGCTGGGAGAAACGCGCATACATATATATGTTGGATGAGCCGAACCTTCGGGAAAACTACGAACAGATCCTCGTCCTGGGCCGGCTCGTCCACGAAGCGGTCCCCGAATTGAAATGTCTCGTCGTCGAGCAGACCTACACTCAGGACCCTTGCTGGCCCGATATCGATCCCGCCGTGGATATATGGTGTCCCCTCTGGAGCTTTATCGACGAAAAAACAATTAACGAAAAAATTGCACACGACGACGAGGTCTGGTCTTATACCGCTCTGGTTCAAAGGGCACCTCGATACCATCCCGAATACGACAAAGTCAAAGGACTTGACCCGCCATACTGGCACATTGACCGCCCGTTAACCGTTTACCGCGTTCCAACATGGATTAACCGGCGATATAATATTACAGGCCTGTTATACTGGACGACAATTACAACAGTCATAGAGCCATGGTTGAACCCGGCGTTCTCACATTACGGTATACATTTCAACGGAGGCGGTTTCTTATTTTATCCGGGAACACCTTGCGGCATCGATGGCCCTGTCGCCAGTATGCGCTTAAAGAACCTCCGGGACGGCATGGAAGACTATGAATATTTCGCCATCCTCGAAAAGCTCGAAGGTAAAGACTCCGTGGAGAAAATTGTCAATACCGTTGCACCTAACTGGTGGGACTTTTCAAAAGAACCAAGCAAATTTCTCGCCGCCCGTGAAAAGCTGGCTGAGGAAATCGTGAAGCAAAAAAAGGAAGGCAAAAAATAACATACACAGATTTCCTGGATATATTTAGTAAGAAGGATTACTATGTATCAAAGCACACTTTACAGAAAAACACTGATGCTAAGTTGTATATTGTTCTTATATGTACTCGGCAACATTTGTTCAAATGTCCGTGGAAACTTTCAAGGCCCTCTCCGCGTCCACCCCGACAATCCACGTTACTTTACAGATGGAAGCGGCCAGGTTATCTATTTGACCGGCTCACACACCTGGTCAAACCTCGTCGACATCGGCCCGACAGACCCGCCGCCGCAATTCGACTTTACCGCCTGCCTGAATTGGATGCAGAAATCAAACCATAACTTCATACGTATGTGGACCTGGGAGCCGGTCACATGGAACACCAAGGCAAACAGGGAAAACAAGCTCCACACAGCCGCCCCCCAGCCCTGGGCCCGCACCGGTCCCGACAGGGCCTCGGACGGCAAACCAAAATTCGACCTCAATAAGTACAATGCAGCCTATTTCGACCGACTGCGCCAACGGGTATCAGAAGCCGGCGACCGCGGGATTTATGTCTCCGTAATGCTCTTTGAAGGATGGGCCATGCAGTTCTCAATCGGAGCTTGGGAGGGACATCCCTTCAACCCGAAGAATAACATCAACGGTATTGACGGAGACCAGAACAAAGACGGCAGGGGGCTCGAAATCCACACCTTGACTAACCCGGCTGTCACCACTCTACAGGAAGCATACGTCAGAAAAGCAATCGACACGGTCAACAGCTTCGACAACGTTCTATACGAAATATCGAACGAGAACCACCCGCCGTCGACCGAATGGCAATATCATATAATCCGCTACATAAAAAGATACGAGAAAAATAAACCAAAACAGCATCCGGTCGGAATGACCTTCCAGTATCGCGCTGGTAAGAATGAGACATTGTTCAAAAGCCCCGCCGATTGGATTTCACCAAATCCCGAGGGCGGCTACCGCGACAACCCACCAGCCGCTGATGGTCTAAAAGTCATTCTAAACGACACCGACCACCTCTGGGGAATAGGCGGAAACCAGGCATGGGTATGGAAGAGCTTTCTACGTGGCTACAATCCAATCTTCATGGACCCTTACGATGGAATAGTCCTCGGAAATCGTTTTGACTCCAAGTGGGACCCTATCCGCCGCAGCTTAGGCTACACACGCCGCTACGCCGAAAAAATGAATCTGACTGCAATGAAGCCACACAATAATCTTGCCTCGACGAAATACTGCCTCGCAAATCCTGGGGCCGAATATCTGGTCTATAATCCTGCCGAGGATAATCCTTCCGTCACGGTAAACCTCAAGGCCGGCACATACAAATATGAATGGTTCAATCCTGATAACGGCAAGATCGCGTTCACAGGGTCAATAAAGGCAGCCGGTGGAGACAATAAATTCGAAGCTCCTTTCAAGGGTGATGCCGTTCTCTACCTTAAAGCCAAATAAAATCTCAGGCACAGTAGAAAGCAAACCGGCACCAATAAAATTAGTGCAGAGAAAAAGAGTATAACTATGAAACGAATTAAAGTTCTTGTTGCGGCCTTATGTACTCTCCTCGTTTTCTCCGCCAACATAGCTACCGCAGGCGAATTCTACAGAGAATACTGGGCCCAATGGGATGAAAATATTACAAATTGCCGAGGTCGCCTCCGCGTAAACGATACGGAGCTAAGCCTGCACAAAACCTTCGGAAAAAGAAGCGAGGCAAAAGCCAACGGTCTAATGCTCGTCTCAATCAACGAAGACCTTTTCAACCTAAAGGCGGCCCAACTGTACCTCGAAATGTGGGGCGGCCATCCCGGAACCTCCAACAAGCGATTCCTGCCCAACGGGAAGCAAGTTTACAATGTCCCCGAAGTCGGCGCAGCAGCAGGGCACTGCACCTACAGTTATCCTGTTATTCCCGTGAAAGTCCATCATCTGGTAACAGGTACTAATGCCTTTCAGTTTGCCTGCGATAGAGGCGCTTCCTTCTGGGGACACTTCATCATAGACAACGCCGCCGTTCGCTGCTTCCTAAATCCCGACCACCTCGACTTGGCCCAGGCCGGCCTGAAAGAATTCTCGGCAAATCCAAAACTGTCCAATCCAGGCGGTGTTCTTCAGGATACTACCGAAGTCTCGATTTACTACCCTAAAAAATTCGAACAATCAATCGTTTCCGTTGACTATTTCGGACGATACCTCGGCTTTGACGACAATGGCGATGGACGTGAAAACGACTGGCACGGATTCACCCAAAAAAAACAATACCAAAACCATATCGGCGCAGCCTCGAAGCCGCCTTTTGTCCTCAAATGGGACACATCCATGACCCCTTCACAACCCGCACCTATGGCGATTTGCGCGGTCGTACATCTAAAAGGGGGATTCCATTATGTTACTGACACACTTGACGACCTTACTTTTCCCGCAAAACGAAACCGCGTCGTAATGTATAAATGCTCTTCAATGCCCACCTCGTTCTGGTCGCGTGACTCAAAGGGAAATAAGGCCGTTATTGAGCTGCCCAAAGACATCTCTTCGCTCCAGTGTGTCCGGCTTATGATAAAAATCTGGGATGGCGGTGAAGGCAGCGTCAAGGAACCCTTCAAGATTAATGGCCACCCATATTCAATTACTTCCCGCAGGGCTGTACACGATGTGGTCTTTACAGTAACCGATATCGATCCCAAACATCTTAAGCCGGGTAAAAACCAGATTACCCTGTTATCAGAAACCGAGCACCATGGCATCGAAGTATTACTACCCGGCCCGGTGCTCATCGCTCGCTATAATGAAGAATGAAAAGTACATCCGACAGACTTTTAAGGTCTTGACCTTCCACGAATAGGGCGGTATATTAAAGTCGGACATAACAGGTAAGGAGGTCATAAAATGTCCGCACAAAAAACAATGAACCGATGCGGCTTCCTGAAAGTAACAGTCCTGGCCACGCTTAGGAGTTAATGCAATATATAAATCCTGCAAAACGTCTTATAATGGAGTAAACTATGTTAAGTTCGTTCGTCCTGACGCATATTCGGAGCTGCGAAAAATAATGAAGAAATCACTGATTTCGGCGGTCGTTTTGATGGGCATTCTTGCCGGAGCTGCGGTGCCGAGCCCTTTTGAAAGCAGTACCGTCCCGACGCCGCAGAGCAAAATCGACAAACTGGTCTTCGCCAGGTTGGAGCAGTTAGGCATTAAATCCGCAAATAACTGCTCAGATGCCGTCTTTGTCCGCCGGGTCTATCTCGACGTGATTGGCACGCTGCCAACTGCGCAGGAAGCGAGAACGTTCATTTTAGACAATGACCCGAACAAACGAAGCACCCTCATTGACCATCTGCTTCAACGCGATGAGTTTGCGGACTACTGGGCGATGAAGTGGGGCGACCTGCTTCGGGTCAAGGCAGAGTTCCCCATCAATTTATGGCCCAATGCGGTGCAGGCTTATCACCGCTGGATACGGACCAGCATTAAGAAGAATGTGCCTTATGACCGTTTTGTGCGGGAGCTGCTTGTCTCGAGCGGCAGTAATTTTCGTGTGCCGCCGGTCAACTTCTACCGCGCGATGCAAAGCAAGGAGCCGGAGGCCATCGCGCAGGTCGTGGCGCTGACGTTCATGGGTGTACGGGCGGAGAACTGGAAGAAAGAACGTTTGTCGGGTATGGCGGGCTTCTTCTCGCAGGTCGGCTTCAAGACCACAGCGGAATGGAAGGAGGAAATCGTTTACTTCGACCCGAACGAAGCAAGCGCGGCCCTGAGGGCGGTCTTTCCGGACAGCAAGGCGGCAAAATTGTCACCCGACAAAGACCCGCGAGAAGTCTTTGCCGACTGGCTGATAACTCCGAAGAATCCCTGGTTTACGCGAAACATCGTGAACCGCGTCTGGTCGTGGCTGCTGGGTCGGGGTATTATTCATGAGCCGGACGACATTCGGCCCGACAATCCACCGAGCAATCCCGAACTGCTGGCCTTGCTGGAGAAAGAGTTGATCTCCGCTAACTACGACCTGAAGCACATCTACCGGTTGATACTGAATTCGAGTACGTACCAGCGTTCGTGTATTCCCAGGACCGACAAGGCCGAGGGCACGGCCAACTTTTCGCACTATCCATTGCGGCGGCTGGAAGCGGAGGTATTGATTGACGCTTTGAACCAGATTACCGGGACGACGGAGAAATATTCCAGCGCGATTCCTGAGCCGTTTACGTTTATTCCCGCGGAGCAGCGCTCCATTGCGCTGGCGGACGGCAGCATTACGAGTTCGTTTTTGGAAATGTTCGGTCGTTCACCTCGTGACACGGGTCTGGAATCGGAGCGCAACAACGGCCCTACAACTGCGCAGCGGCTGCACATGTTGAACTCGAGTCATATCCAGAGCAAGATTGAAAAGGGCCGCAAACTTCGAAACCTGATACAGGGCAAGGGGAATGTGCGACAGATCGCAACGAGGTTCTACCTGACGATTCTTTCGCGTTTCCCAACGAATGAAGAGGTGAAGGTCGTGGAGGCATACTTTAAGTCCAACAGCGGTAACAGGCGTGTTGTTGCGGTTGACCTGGCGTGGGCATTAATCAATAGTACGGAGTTTCTTTACCGGCATTGACAGACGGATTGAATAAACATAAAAGATAAGGTGACAATATGAGTATGGAAAACAATTCAGATGTCAGATTGCCGGGGGCGAATAAGGTTGATAAAGTTCTGCGGATTGGTGGAAGGCAAATCTCCAGACGTGAGATGTTGCGGCGTGGCCTGTTCGGTGCAGCCGGTCTGCTGCTGGCAGACCGCCTGGGCTCCCGTGCGCGAGCGGCGGCGCCAGAAGCCAAAGCCAAGTCGGTCATCCAAATCTGGATGTGGGGCGGTCCGGCACACCTCGATACTTTCGATCCGAAGCCTGATGCGGGTAATGCCTATTGCGGTCAGCTTAACAAGCCAATCCAGACTAATGTGGACGGGATTATAATTGGCGAACTGCTACCCATGCTGGCGAAGCAGGCGGACAAGTATTCCATCATTCGCAGTATGACGCACGGGGTGAATTCCCACGAAACAGCATCTTACATAGTGCAGACCGGCAGGAAGCCCGGCGATGGGCAGGTCTATCCAAGCGTCGGGGCCGTGGTTTCGTTGTTCAAGGGCTACGACGCCGGATACAAAGGATTGATACCGCCTTATATTGTGCTGACCACTCCGCAGGGCCGGTTTTCCGAGGCAGGATTTCTTGGGTCGCGTTATAAACCGTTCGCCACAGGCGGTGACCCCGCAAAAATCCCATTCGTCGTGGAGGGCGTGGTCGCCAAAGGGATTACGGAGCAGCGGCAGAAGGACCGCCGTGAGTTTCTCCACAAGCTGAACAGGCTGGGAAACACCCTGAAAGGCAATCCGCAATTGGCGGAATTGGACCAGTGTGAAAAACAGGCGTATGATTTGATTCTGGGCGATGCGGGAAAGGTGTTTGATGTTTCGGAGGAAAAAAAGGAGCTGAGAGAGCAATACGGCCTGAATACGTTTGGTCAATCCTGCCTCGTGGCCCGGCGGCTCATCGAACGTGGAGTGCCTTATGTTACTATCAACTCCAAAGGCTGGGACACTCACAAGCAGCATTTTCAAGCGATGCGTCGAAAACTGCCGGAAGTCGATAGTGGGATGGCGACGCTGCTTCAGGATTTGTCGGACAGGGGCCTTCTGGAGAGCACGATTGTGTGGTGGAGCGGGGAATTCGGGCGAACTCCCAAGGTCCAGTGGGAAGCGCCTTGGAACGGGGGACGTGGTCATTATGGCAAGGTTTTCTCCGCCGTGGTCGCCGGTGGCGGTTTCAAAGGCGGTCGTGTGGTGGGGGCTTCGGATGAGAAAGGGGAAACGGTGAAGGAACGACCCGTGTACCCTGTTGACCTTATCGCCAGTATGTACGAGCTGCTCGGCATTGATCCCGACGGTAAGCTGCCGCATCCCCAGGGCCTTAGCGTCCGGGTGACACCGGCGGCCTCGGATGACGTTAAGATGGGCGGACGTTTGAGAGAAATTATGTAAGCGATGGAGAATTGCATGAGACGATCTCAATGGCAGACGATTCTGTTGGTGGCGGCAGCCTTAGCTGTAATGACGGGAGCCGCAGCGATTGCGGCCGGGGCCAGAGCACGGCGAGGTCCGGCTATCGGTTATGTGTATCCGGCAGGCGGACGTCAGGGCACGACTTTCGAGGTTGCGCTCGCCGGGCGGTTTCTGGACGGTGTGACCGATGTGGTTGTTTCAGGAGAAGGGGTACAGGCCACCTTAATCGAACACGTCAAACCGCTGAACGGAAAGCAAATCAATCTGCTCAGAGACAAACTCAAGGAACTGCAGCAGAAGGTGAAACCCGTCAAGAAGGGTAAGGGCAAGGGCGTTGATGAAACGGAAACCGCCGGCGAACCGGAGACCGAAATAGACCTGGAGACTCTGGAGAAGGAGATGGCCGAGATTAAGGAGAAGCTCGCGAACCCCAAAAACCGAAATCGGGAAAATCCACAGCTTTCTGAAGACGTCATTCTCAGGGTCAAGGTGGCTGAGGACGCAGAGCCTTGTGAGCGGGAGGTGAGGCTGAAGACGGCGCTGGGTTTGTCAAATCCGGTCACTTTTTGCGTGGGTCAACTGGCCGAATATACCGAGAAGGAACCGAAGAACAAAGCGGAGGGTACGGAGGTGCTGTCAGAGCTGCCTTTGGTAATAAACGGCCAGATTATGCCGGGCGATGTGGACCGTTTTCGGCTCAAGCTAAGCAAGGGTACACGGCTGGTGATGGCGGCCAGCGCCCGGGAATTGACACCCTACCTTGCCGACGCGGTTCCGGGCTGGTTTCAGGCAACTTTGACGCTTTACGATGCGAGTGGAAATGAGCTTGCCTACGACGACGACTATCGATTCAATCCCGACCCAGTGCTCTTTTACGAGATTCCAAGGGACGGCGAATACGTGCTGGAGATTAAAGATGCCATTTACCGAGGACGCGAGGATTTCGTTTACCGCATCGCTGTCGGCGAGCTGCCGTTTGTAACGAACATCTTCCCATTGGGTGGAAGGATTGGTGCTAAAACAACTGTGGAAATGAAGGGCTGGAATCTGCCCGTCAATGAGCTTGTTGTGGACGCCAACGACAAAGAACCGGGAATCCTCCCGATCTCGGTGCGAAAGAAAGAAATGGTTTCCAACCGCGTGCCCTTTGCGGTGGACACGCTGCCGGAACGCCTGGAAAAGGAACCGAATAATAAACAGGCCGGTGCGCAGAAGGTCACGCTTCCTGTTATTGTCAACGGTCGCATTGATAAGCCGGGGGACTGTGATGTGTTCCGTTTTGAAGGTCGCACCGGAGACGAGCTCGTTGCGGAAGTCTATGCACGCCGGCTGAACTCTCCTCTGGATTCCGTACTCAAACTGACCGATGCAAACGGCCATAGCCTGATGACCAACGACGACCATGAGGACAAGGGAGCGGGGCTGACTACACACCATGCGGATTCCCTGCTTAGCATAACGCTGCCCGCGAACGGGACCTATTATCTCCACATAGGCGACGCACAAACCAAGGGCGGCCAGGCTTACGGATATCGGCTGCGTATCAGCCCGCCTCGGCCCGATTTCGCATTGCGGGTTGTGCCCTCCAGCATCAATGCCCGTGCCGGTGCGAGTATTCCCATCACCGTGTACCCGCTGCGCAAGGACGGATTTACCGGTGATATCACGGTGACATTGAAAGACGCGCCGAAGGGATTCGCATTAAGGGACAATCGTGTGCCCGCGGGCAAAGACCAGGTAAACCTCATGTTGAGGGTTCCGCCAAAGCCGATGAAAGAACCGGTCAGCCTGCACCTGGAAGGTCACGCGGTAATCCAGGGGCGGGAGGTCGTACGGCCGGCCGTACCGGCCGACGATATGGAGCAGGCTTTTATATACCACCATCTCGTACCCGCGAAAGACCTTAAGGTTGCCGTAATAGGACGTCCGAAACCCACGGCACCGGGTAAAGGTAGTAACCAAAAAAACGTTAAGCCAACACCGGCGAAAAAACGTCCGGTGAAGTGAAAGGTCATAATATGTCCGCACAAAACAAAATGAATCGACGTGATTTCCTGATAACGGCAGCAGTGGCGGCAGCAGGCGCTAAAGTTGCTTTGAAAACAATGCCGGCCATCGCGCAGGACAAAGGCGAAAGACCAAAGCAGGCAGGCGATGTCACCATCCTCAATCCGCAGAATCGTGTTCCGCTCAGCCTCATCATCGATGATTCGACCTGCCTCGTGAACCTGGCCCACTTCGGCATCCCTCACTTCGCAGAAGTATTTCCCGATAACTACAAACAGGACTGGAAAAAGCTGCCCCGAGAAATACCCGACTCCTTCGTACGCAAGTTCGGCCAGTGGTGCCGCGAACACAAAGTAAAGGGCAAATACAGCATTGTTCCTTACCCGGCATTAGTGGGCTGGCTGGACCGCGACCTGCCCGGCTGGTCAAAAAATGAGCTAACCGAAAGCATCAAACTTGTCCGCGAATTTATGATGCCGGATTGGGACATCCATCCCGAAATGCTCACCCACACCTGGGTCATCGACACAAAGACAGGCCGGCCTTACCCCGAAAGAAGCCAGCGATTTATGGAAAACTGGGGATGGAGCCAGGATAAATCCGCCGACGAGCTGGCAGATTATATGGCCTACGCCCTGCGAATCCTCAAGAATGTCGGCCTCGACTGCGAGGGCATCACAACACCCGGCGGTTTTGGCAACCAGAACCGTGACAACCTTGCCAAAGCCACCCTCGAATCCTGCCGGGATGTATTCAAGGCCGAAATCCCCCATTATTTCCGCCACCTGTTTACAGATGACCGCAGCGTCGCCCCGCGTGTCGAGTATGCCTCCGGCCTGACCGGCCCCAATCCAAAGTGCGTCGTCTCCATCATCGGCTGCACAGGCGACTGGTTCGGCGGCTGGGACGGACTCGTTCCCGGTTCCGCCGACAAATTCATCACCGAAGACCTCAAAGCAGGCCGATTGCCGCAGGTCATCGACAAAGGCGAGCCGACCATACTTGTCTGTCACTGGCCCGGCATCTACTTCAATGGAGAAAAAATAGGTTTCAACATCTTCAAAGAAGTGGTCAAGCGTATCCACTCTCGCTATGACAATTTGCTTTGGATGAAACAGGGCGAAATCGCACGCTATTGGGCCGCAAAGGAGCTGACCCAAATCAACAGGCAGGACACCCGTGTAACATTCAACGCTCCCTTCGCCACACCGAGATTTACGGTACGAACCAAGGCTGGCTCGTCGAATGTCCCCAAACTTCTTGTCAAAGGCCAGCCCGTTCAACTGCGAAAAGTTAAACAACCACTGCAACTCGAAACCGGAACTTGGCACACCGACGCTCAGACCATAACCGTCTGCTTCGACTTAGCCAAAGGCAAATCAATTCTCAAGGTGTGATACCAATTGCATTAATTTACTGCGTTTCATGTGTTTGTCACAAATGGGTGGCAGCCTCATCCCGATGTCGTTTATCGGGATGGGGATGGCTTGTTGCGTTTCTCGATGTGTGACCGGATAATAGTATAACACAATAATATCTACAATTTACTAAAAAAATGGACGGCAACGATATAACCTATACCGTAGATAACCTGACCAACCGCTATACCAGCGTTGCAGACGCCTGGACGAAAATCCCAAAAAAAGTCGCAAAAGATGGTCTTGGAAAAAGGGAAATAGGTATGGTGTCCCCAGATTTTTT
>CAYVIT010000016.1:13149-23507 GCA_964451425.1 uncultured Pirellulales bacterium | reverse complement strand
TAGGTATGGTGTCCCCAGATTTTTTGAAATTCAATGTTGTATCCTCTTCGGCAGGGGGCCTTAGCAAATCATATAAAGGCGGCCCTTTTTGTGGACTTATGACATTCATTTTGTAACGGCCGGATGACAAAAAGTCTGTAACCTCATTCTTGTCATTAAGCAAAAATACTCGCTGTTACCTTTGAGCATTTGTCCGATAATAGCGCTCGTGACTTTCTTGTTTTAGTGTCAAACTCGATTTTCATACAAAACAGAACTCAAAAAACCCTAATATTAGTACTGATAACCAAAAAAACTTAAAAAAAACCGGTTTTTTTCTTTACTTTTGTTACTTTTTTGCTATTATAAAGGTTTACGTAAAGCTCCTGTGAGGAGAATCGGAGTTTTTCAATACTGTTTGAAACGGATTTCACTGAACGTAAAATGTCTTTTTTGATTTTCTTGTAGTGTCATACTTTAAATATCTGGGGCGTTTTAGAAGTCATTTACAAAAATGGAGTACTTTTAGGAGATTAACCAATGCAAGGTACTAAAAGAATCAGACTGTTTCTTGTTGCTCTTATATTATGGGCTGGAATCTGTTCATTGCCCGCTCAATCCTCGCCCAAAGAAGCGAGGGAGGACGAAAGAATTGAGCAGCTAAGAGAAGAGGCCGAGAAGGCCAAAAGAGAAAAGGCTCAGGGAAAAAGAATAAGAGCCGTCGAAAAGGCAAAAGCCAAACTCGAAGAGATAATCGCCGAAATTGATTTGCCCGCCGACACCACACCACGATTCACGGTAAAGCAAATAAGCATCAGCGGCAACACTCTTATTTCAACCGATGATTTGTTCGAGAAGATGCCTTTGATTTATAACGCCTCGGGCAAATCCCTGGAACAGGCAGAAAGCGACCTTCTTTACGACTTCAGGGTACTGCACGATATAATCCTCGAACCAGGCCAGCCGCGACAGGTCTCCGCAAGAACAGTCCAAGGTTTCACTCAGTACATTCTGTCGGTTTACCAGGGTAAGAATTACGCCGGCATATATGTATACGTTCCAAGCGAAGCGGTAAGGCAGGGCAAAGAATTGAAGGATGAAATCCTGCCCGTAACGGTCCTCGAGGCAAAGGTCACGGACGTTACCGTTAAAACATACGACCCCAACCAGAACGAAACTGAAAAAGGTTATCTGAAGAGCTCCGCTGTTCTGGACTGGTCGCCGATTAAACCCGGACAGGTGGCAAGTCAAAAAGAGCTGGACGATTTCGTCAATCTCTTGAACCTCAATCCCGACAGATATGTCTCTGCGGTGGTTACCAAAGGGGCCGAACCGGAATCACTGGCCGTCGCATACGACATTTATGAAGCCAATCCCTGGCACTTTTTTCTACAGGCCGACAATTCAGGTACAAGTGAAAGGCAGTGGAATCCGAGAATCGGCGTTATTAACACAAACCTCTTTGGCATAGACGACACATTTACAGCCATTTATCAGGCCCCATGGGAATCAGACATAGCCGAAAATTATTCACTGTTCGGCAGTTATGATTTTCCGGTTTTAGGGCCAAAGCTGCGTCTTAACGTCTACGGAGGCCACAGCGAGTTTGATTTAAGCCCCGAGACCGGCATATTTAGCTTCCTCGGCAGAGGTACATTCTATGGCGGCCTCTTGCGTTACAACCTCATACAAACCG
Organism: uncultured Pirellulales bacterium; assembly: GCA_964451425.1. Taxonomy (GTDB): domain Bacteria; phylum Planctomycetota; class Phycisphaerae; order Sedimentisphaerales; family Anaerobacaceae; genus CS2-K091. The sequence continues at coordinate 21,832 of CAYVIT010000016.1, read as the reverse complement.
ATGGCTGGTTCTTTGATATTAAAGGTGGCGTCGAATATACCAGGTCAAAGGTCACTCCTTCGTTGTTCCCAAGCGAACTCGGAACAGATGTTAAGTTTTGGATGTGGGGATATGGCGCTGAACTGCATCGCTCAAATGATATGTCAAATACATCCCTTGCGTTTGACACATACCGCAGTTGGGGTGGCGAATCAGGTAGCGACGAGTTCAATCTGGCACGGACAAGCTCCACGGGCACCATAGATTCTATTTTCAGTATTAACACGGCAACTGCTTCTCATAGCCTGTATCTGGAAGAAGAAAAGATAACCCGCCTCAGCGGCAGTTTCCGATGGATAACATCCGATGGAAGATTGGCTCCCGCGAAAATGACCTCCTTCGGAGGGATGTACAGTGTCCGCGGCTATGATGAATACGAACACGTTGCCGACGGTGGGATACTCACATCGGTCCAATATGAGCTTGACCTTGTAAAACTCGAAGAGTCGAAGCAAACTGATGAAACAGCAGGAATGCAGGGCAGAGATGAAAAGCCGTTTCTTAGAAAACTCGCTCCGCTGGTCTTCTTTGACTATGGAAGGGCCAAGATAAATAGTCCCATCGGAACCGAAAAGAAATACGAAGAGCTTATGTCCGCAGGTACAGGCTTTATTCTGGAGCTTGGCGACCATTTCAGGGGAGCTATGTATTACGGCTATCCACTTGAGGCAACTGATGCCACAAGGACAGGTAAAGGCAGGTTGAATGCCTACCTGTTATACCAGTTTTGATATGTTAATAAAAATTTTACCCGACGGTTTCGTCGGTATTAAGGAGGATTGGTGTAAATGTATGAATGGAGCTTAAACAATAGTGGTTCTAATTATTTGAAAGGGGAAAAGTGATGGCAAACGTTAGAAGATTTATGAAAAAGTACGGTGTAAGGCAATTTATGGCATACTTTTTAGTATGCCAAATGCTGTTCGGCCTGCCGGCCCAGATGGTCCGGGCTGCCACGCCGATTGTTGGTTCTTATGACCCCAGTACAGCAGGAATCTCACAAACTACCAACACTACTACGGTAAACCTTCTCGCCGAGCAGGCAATCATTAACTGGGACAATTTTAATACCGATCCTGGCGAACTTTTCGAGTTCCTCAGAAATAACGGCATAAGCCCTTTTGCTGTGCTAAACAAAGTATCTGGGGGTGCGACGCTGTTTGAAGGAAACCTCGAAGCCATCAAGGGAACTGTTTTTATTCTTAATCCTGATGGCATCACGTTCGCTCCTACGGCATTTATCACGGCCCGAAACCTGGTTGCTTCCAGCATGAAAATGAAAGACTCCGATTTCCTAAACGCAACCGCCGGGGGAACTATCTCCGGAGATATGGAGTTTACTAATCCCAGCAGCTATGAAGGCGCAAGATTAGTGGCCAACTATGGTACTATTACCAACGCCGATAGTATTTATCTTGTCGGCAAAAATGTCCTGAACGCTGGGACTATAACGGCAAACGCAGGTGGATTGGTTGCAATGGTTGCCGGCGACGAGATGATTCTTGGCAAACCCGGAAGCGACGTTATTGTTAAAAAATTAATTGTGAACCACATAGAGAATCATACAGTTGATAACGGCGCAATCGGCGGTACCGCTTCCAATCTAAATAGTCAATTTGGCATTAATGCCTCAGGCAACACCGGTTCGGTAAGTGCACCGGGCGGAGACCTGGTTCTTGCTGCCGGCGATATATGGTCCAATGCAATAGATAACGTCCAGGACTTATCGGCTACCGCACATGGAGATATACACTTAGAGGAAGCTATAAACATAACGGGCGATATGCGAGCGGAGGCCGGCCAGCCAACTGAATATGGCTCTGATTGGGTCGTAACTGACGGAGGATTGGGCTGGACTGACTATGAGGAACAGCCAGTAACCGTTGAGCACGGCGGTGATATACATGCCAAAGATACCATCACTGCTGGCGGTAATATAGACATTATAGCCAACGACGTTCAGCTTGACGGCGATGCAGAAGCAACAACCGGTGATTTGAAGATTGCAGGACGTCAGAGCGGCGGACCTGATGGCGGCTGGGGCGATGTAGAAACCGCAGGCTTAACTGCAGGCGGAGATATCGAGGTCTCGGTAACCGGTATGGACCGCGAGTGGAGTTTGGACGGATGGGATACGACTTGGCTGTTCTGGACATTTAACTGGAATTATGGTTCTTGGAAAGAGTCAACTCCGGTTCCAGGTGAGATAACTCTCAATGGTGATGCCATTGCCGGCGGCAATCTTACGCTTTTCAACAACACTTGGACGGCACCCGATGTAACACTTCAGGCGGGTGTCGATATCATTCTCGAAAATGGCGAGGCCTTCTACCAAAACTGCGACACACTGACAGGCGATACCAAACTGACCCTCGACGCCAAGACTGGCCAGATTGATCAGGGTACGGCCACGATAAGTGTTACAGGCAGTGAATTGATAATGAGACAGGCCCCAACATTGAATTTGGCCGGCCGCAGCTTTGACCTTCAAGACACCACGCATCTTACACTGGAAAGCTACAATGGCTCCGTATTTGCAACGGATGAGGATACGGCGGCGTGTAAGCCGTTTGATGGTGACGATGAAAATGCTGCCGACCAGTGGGCCTCAATAGGCGCCAAGGCAAATGGCGGTATCATTCTTTCAGGCCATGAGAACGACATAAAAGCAAGGAGACTGGAAGCCGCTCATGGTCCTATCGAAGTAGATGCTAAGACTAACGATATATTGGCAAACGCCCATGGCTTTATCGGCGACGATGGTATATTAGCCAGTGGTGGTGGAAACATTACACTTACAGGTAAGAGCGTAAAAGTTGTTGGCGATATAGACGCACATCACGGCTCAGGAATACGCCCTGTTGGCTATAACAGTGATTTAACTATTGATGCTACCGATGACATTGAGCTCGATGGTTATGCAAATATCGACGGCGATATGGAGCTTCGTGCTGATGACGATGTGACTGCCAAGGGCAATCTCATTGCCGGCGGCAGTATCGATATTTATTCGTCAGATACTACGACAACTCTTGGTGGTGATTTGATCGAGGCTGCGGATGATATCACGCTGCATAATAACACAGTTCTTGACGGTGGAGCGCTCCAGAAAGTAAAGGCCTTGACCGGCCAGCTTTATACCAATGGCTCTGTCCACAAGACAACCACCGGCAATCTGGAGATGTTTGGCGGTTATAACGGCCCGCTTTACCCCGATATGGATTATTCTGTCAAGACGCAGGATGTGACTGTTGATGACGGCGAATTGTCCATAGCAGGCAATGCTACCGTAAAACTCGAGGGAAGCATTTACTCTAAGGGGAAAATGACTTTGGCTTCTAATGCTGATGGAATTCCCAGTACACCAAGTCAAGCTACTCCAAGTTCTTCTCCATACTCTTACGATCAATTGATACATAGTAGTGGTACAATTCAAAGTCTCAATGGCGATGTGGACCTTTCTGCACAGAACAGCACCATATCCCTCAACGGCGGTAGCAATCCGACAGATGCTTATGTTTCAGCCGGGGGCGATATTTTGATTCGTAACTACACGTGGGTGCAGTACGATAGAAAGCTCCAGGCCGGAGATGATATTGTTTTAGCAGCCGGCAAGAGATTACAGGGCATGGGCAGTCTCTCTCTTATAGCAGGCGATGACATCATAATCGGCTCCACCGATGTTGATTACCACTGGCTTGACCCCGAGGATGATACAGGCAGTCCCAGCGTAGTCAAGACAAACACCGGAGACCTGATACTTAACGCAGGTGATTCAGTCTATGTCCATGGCGAACTTATTACTTTGGACGGTTCTGGAGGTGATATTGAGATTACCGCATCAGATGATACGATACATCTGTATGGTAATGTAACCGCCGACCAGACAGACGGTGGAGATATTATCCTCCACGCCAACACCGAAATAGCTGATGGAGTAAAGCTTGATGCCGGCGACGATGTTGAGGCTTTTGGAACTGTGACTGGCGAAGGAGACCTCACTATTAATGCTGGAACTATCGAATCCGGCAGTGCCTCAGATTATGCGAATATTAGACTCCATCAGACAGTTACAGTTGAAGGGAGTCTTGTAATGACTGCCGGCGATGATATCGAGGCTGCGGATACACTGATGGCAACAGGAACAAATGGTGCCGGAAATATGATCCTTAATGCCGGTGATGATATTGACCTTGATGGAACAGCTGCCAGCGCACAGTCGGCAGGCTTAATGGAGTTAATCGCCGACCTTGACCCTTCGAATGGAACGGGGAATGTCGATGTTGCCGGTAGTCTTGAAGGTAATATGAAACTCTCCGGTACCAATGTTTACGTTGATGGTACTGTTACATCCCACGGCACGTTGGATGTTGACGCCGATGATGACGTTGAGCTAAGAGCCAACGTTTCATCTGTGGGCGAAATGACGATAGATGCCGGCAGCGACATTGAGCTAAATAGAAGTTCCGGAGACACCTCGTCCGAAAGCACAATTACATTAGATGCTGGTGACGATGTTACTATCGGTAAACCGTTTAGTGGTGAGGGCAATGTAACCGCTAACGGCAAGATGGATATCTTTGCCGGGAGTGACTCTGATGATTCTGTTAAAGTCTTCGGTAAACTTACGACGACAAACGGTGGTAACATCCATGTCACGGCTGGTGACGATATTATACTTTACGGCACCTTTAACGGTCCCGATTTTGAAAGTGCACAAGCAGACGGAGATCTGACATTGGACGCTGAAGATGATGTTGATGTTCTTGGTGACCTCATCTCGAATAATGGCAGTATTGACATTTACTCCTCCGATGATACGACGTATCTTGGCGGTGATGTTTATGCCGCTTATGATGTTACGCTTCATAACAACACAATTCTTGACGGAGGTGACAATCAGACTTTAGAGGCCGGAATTTTTGGTTATGGCACCATGACCGCAGGAGGCTGGGTGTGGAAGACGACCCCAGGCAACCTGTACCTGCTCGGTAATAATGATGAGCCCGAGCATAATAATGGTAAAGCTATCGACCTTCAGTATGCAGGGTGTCTGCCGGCTGCAAGTACCGCCTTAGGCAATCTCGAACTATATGCCGAAAAAGGCGACATACAAATCAGCGGTGATTTGACAACTTTTGGTTTGTCTGACGACGGACCAGAGTGTGGTGAGTGGTACGACCGGCCTACCGGTGGAGTATCAGTTATCGCCGAGAACGGCAAGATATATACTGATGCTGACAGCCCCGACCCGGCAGCGGGTGACTATATGCTCAACATAGGTATAAGCGGCAACTCCGACCATTATCAGTGCCTTGGTGTAGACCTGCCTTGGTTGGATGAAGGCGAAGAAGGAAAAGCTGCTATTGTGGTCTTAAGCAGAGAAGACTTAATCTTTGGTCCCGATACGATGCTTATAGCTCGTGGAAACTACTACGATGCTGGCGGTTTAAACATTTGGGACTTTATTGACTTTACGGGCGTTGAAAGCTATGGAGACTACTTCGATATTTTTGATGAGTTTTTTGGCCAAATTGGTGGATGCATTGCAGACCATAAAGCCTTTTGCTCAGCCGTTTGGGAATTTGTCGGTGATTTGGAAGAAGACGGGTTTGACTTTGGAGACCTTGGAGCCTTTAAAGACCTTTTCACAGACTTTGTTGATGAGTATTTTGAAGACCTCCTAATTGTTGACGACCGTCCCGGAGTTGGTTTCCTGGCTGACCCGTTAACCGCTATCGGTGGCATCATCAGAGACGAAGGTGACCCGATAGATGTTGCTGTATATGCTGGAAGCATGGGAACAGAGGAAGGCCAAGGCAATGTCCATCTTGACGGCAGCGCAATTGACGTTGCTGACGCTGGTACAATGGTTGTTGATGCGTATGATACTGTGACTTTTGGAGACTTTGACACATCTAACCTTGAAAACTTTGAAGGCTGTGAAGACCTCGGTTGCTTCTTTATAAAGCTTGCTATGAGATTTCACGACGAAAACCTTTGCGAAGCCTTTGGGGAGTATGTAGAACTGAATGGATGGTATGAAGGTGTCCTGGAGGACTTCCTTAATGACTCCTATGACGAAGGTTTCTTCTTCAACATCGACAGGTTGGAAGTCGTTTCTCGCGTAACCGAATGGTTATTCGAGGCCTCAACCTATGGCACATTGCCATATCCTTATAATCCTGAGATAGTTGAGGCCTTTATCGGTGGTGACTACATTCTTCGTGGTGCCGGTCTTGGCAATCCCCTTATAACCGACGGCAGAGCCTGGGTCCTTGAGGATCCGATATCTCCGCCACCTCTCTTTAGAGAAGCCGGCGAGGCATCTGAAGAAGAGGCATTCGGTGAAGGAGGCTGCCCGGCACTGATGAACTGGCTTGCTGTTGAAATCGGAGTTCCCGCAGATGAGATACAGGTAGTCGTGGAAGGTGCTTTCGCACTTAGTACCGACATCCAGCCTTGTGAAATGTGTGCAAGGCTTCTGGCTGCTTCTAACACTCTGCAGGACCCCGACGGCACACAAATTGCCGCTATGATTCAGGTACTAAATGAGCTCGTTACAACACCTGCTCCTCCTTCCCCGGAGCAGATGACCTCGATTGCTGCGGCTTTTGCTGAACACGTCGATGACGGCACATCCTACGCTTCAGCAGGCCAATGGATTGATGCTCTTGTGGCTTATGTCAGCATCCTGAACACGGAAATGGGATATTCAGCAACTGATGCAGTGGCATTGGCTGATAAATACCTTACACCCGTAACCGAAGCAGGTAATGCAACTCTGACTGCTTACGTTCAGGCACGCTTGGCGGCTCTGGGCGGCTGATTAAGCAGCACCGAATAGAAGCACAAAAAGGCCGCTCCTTTGAAGGGGCGGCCTTTTACTTTTGTAACTTAGCTAAAACGTGCGAGCGTTCCTTACTCGATACGTTTGACAACCGATGCCTGTGCAATTTGCCTGTCAAAAGTTATCTCTTCTATCCGCTGCGTCAGTTTTGCAACTTCTGCGCTATCTCCGGCAAGGCGATACAGCTCAGCCCTTGTCTTCAACACCTGCCCGATATTGGGATGACTTCCGTCAAAAAAATTCTCAAGTATATCCAGCGCTCTGCCACAAAGGTTTTGAGCTTCAGAGTATTTCCCCTGGTGCATATACGCACTTGCCAGGCCGTTAAGCGCTACTGCCGTATAGTCATTATCCGGCCCGACCGAGCCTTCCAGCACTTCTAACGCACGCCGACAAAAGTTTTCAGCCTGAACATAGTCTTCAGTGGCAATATACAATTCGCCCAGCGAGCTAAGGATTTTGCCCGCAAGCGGATGCTCGGCTCCTCCTTGTTTTTCCACGGCAAGCAGAGCCTTATGAAGTAATTCTTCTGCCCGGTCATAATCTTCATTTGCTTTGCTTATCGCTGCCATTGTCATCCAGGTTTGCACCAAAAGATGATGGTCAGGCCCATATATTTTTTCCTGAGCCTGCCTTGTCGTGTTTATCAGCTCCTCGGCCTCATCACATCTTCCCTGAATTACATAAAGTCTGGCGACATGACCAAGGACATTTGCAGTATAAAGGTGTTGTGGGCCGTAGCCTGTCTTTATTAAGTCAAGTGCCTCTTGATAATAGCTCTCGGCATTTTGAAAGTCACCTTGAGCAACCAACACATCGGCAATATCCACCTGGAAACCAGCTATGACATAATCTTCGGGCTTGTGAGACTTCAGCATAATGGCCATCGCCTGGTCAAGAGCTTCACGAGCTTCATGATACCTGCCCTGTCCCTGGTAAATCGAGCTCAAAATTCGCAATGTGTACGCTACGTATGGATGTTCTTTATAATAGACCTTTTCCTGCAATTCAAGCCCCAGCCTGCACATCTCTTCGGCCTCGTGAAATCTGGCCTGTTTATTATATACATACGCCAAATCAAGCAGACACAACGACAGCTCAGTATCGGATACATCTGTTGTTCTGGCAATAGTTAGTGCCTGTTCCACAAGTGGTTGCGCCTTCGCGTAATCTCCATAGGCCATATAAACTCTTGCCATTGTCCGCAGTACTGTGCAAAAGCGCTCTTTGCCTCCGGGTTTCGATTCCGCACCCGAAATATTTCCGGTAAGGACGGTTAAACCGAATACCGCAACCAGGGCAATAATCTTACCATTCAGCCGCCTTCTGTATGACCCTTTGTCTCCTGCCATCACTTGACTCCTAAATCTCCAAAACTGTCAAACTTGTGAGCTAACAGCCCCCGCAATGTATTCGTAAAATTCCATCACCAACTTGACTGCCTTCCGACTATTTATTCCCGCTAAACCGTCAAAACACGGTATTGTGCCCCTGATTTGGAATGCCGAACCGACTGAAAATGCCGAATAGGGATGCCAACAAAATTATCGGCCTAAACCTCCGTTTCGAATGCACCGTTGATTGTCTTGAAAGTATAAACAGGATGCTCCGCAACTATCGTATATATAGATTGTGAGGGCTGCAGTATATCTGACGGTCGGATAACTGATACTGCGTCTAAGTGAAAAGATTGCTCACCGCATAAACTACGAGAACATTGTGGTGGCACAATAGAGCAAGCCGGCACGCTGGATTGACCCAGAAAACAACAGGGATATATTCAGGCCGTTCAAA
>CAYVIT010000016.1:1720-13049 GCA_964451425.1 uncultured Pirellulales bacterium | reverse complement strand
TAAGTATTGACTGGTGCAGGTGCGATAACCATACCCTGAGCTTCGGTGCGTGCCTGCCGGGCGTCGTAAGCCTTATCATCTCCTTCCAGAAACGCAGCCATCTGGCCGGCGGCTCCCTGACCAATGGTACCAGTCGCTAATATCGAGCCGCGTGAACCGTAAAGCTCAAGCACATTCTTACTGCTGTTATCGGGAATGCAGAAAAAAGTATCAACAGTTGCCATCGCGCCGTTTTCAAAAAACAATATCGCCGCCGCGCTATCTTCCGATTTATAATCCTGTACGGCATTATTAATAAAACAGCTAACTTTGTATATTCTTCCGAAGAACATCTCCAAAAGGTCGATACAGTGTCCCCCCATATCGATTAATGCGCCGCCGCCTCCAGTCGAAGGGTCCTGACGCCAGGCGCCTTTGATGGGCGGATACCAGCAGGAAAGCTGCGTACGCGCGTAAGTCGGTTTGCCGAGCCTGCCTTCTTTAATTAGTCTTAGTGCCTCCTGATGCTGAGATACAAAACGCATCATAAACGCACAGCCAAGCTTAACATCCATCTGTTTGCACACTTCAATCATTTCCTGGGCCTCAGCAACCGTCATACCTAAGGGTTTCTCACAAAGGATATGCTTACCTGCTTTGGCGCAGGTTTGGGCCTGGCTGTTATGAAAGCAGGGGGGTGTAGCAATATAGACAGCGTCAATATCGGAATCCAGCAGGGCGTCGACGCTTTCTGCCGCCACGGCACCGAACTCTTCGGCCACTTCGGCGTTCACATTAGCGTTAATGTCAAATACCACAGACAGCTCGGCATTATCAGCTTTTACAAAACCCTCCGGTATCGTCCTTCTTTTGGCGATTCCTCCAGACCCAATCACGCCCCATTTTATCTTGCCGGACATAATAGCAATCCTTTTCTCTTATCTATTTTGAATAAGCCCTAATCACCTTCGCCAGAGCATTACCTATCTGTCGGCAGTCTTCTTCGTTGTACGTCGGAAATGCGAAGCAGGTAAACGTATGGCTCTGGTGCCAGATGGCGTTGGGTACGTCAACTTTACTGTAGTCGACACTATCAGGGTCGGTATACTCTTTGGATTTGAATGGAAAGCCGCTTCTGCCGAAAGAATTGTATTCCTGATACGCCCTCTCCGTATGACACTGCGGCCAGAAGACCCGCCAGCACGGAGCGCCTTCTGCGCTGCACGCAGCGACAAATTGATTTATATCACAGCTCATTTCTTCAATATCAAGAGAAAACGCCAAAACATACCAGCCGTTCTGACGTTCTTCAGTGTCAATAGGCGTGTATTTGACCTGGGGCAAATCCTTTATCGCATCGATTATGATATGAGCGTTGCGTTTGCGCCTCGGCAGGTTCCAGGTGTCAATCCGCTCCAGCTCGGCCAAGCCGATGGCCGACTGCATCTCGGTCATACGATAGTTCCAACCGACCATATTATGAATATAGGGCAGCCTCTGTTCCAGCTCCAGAAGGCTCAGCCGCTGCTTGACGTCATAGCCGTGGTCACGAAAGCTTCTTGCCTGCCACGCTGATTCTTCATCGTCGGTAGTCACCATACCGCCCTCACCGCCGGTCGTAAACGTCTTGTTCTGACAGAAGCTGCACGCAGCGATGTCACCGATACTGCCCGTTTTCCTGCCCTTGTAGACGCCGCCAATGGCCTCGGCGTTGTCCTCGATGACAAACAGATTATGACTTTTCGCAAAAGTCATCACTCTGTCCATATCGCAGACGTTGCCGTACAGATGTACCGGCATAATCGCCTTTGTCCGCTCGTTGACCAGCTTTTCCGCCGACTCGACGCTGATGCAGTGGTCGTCGATATTCACATCGGCAAAGCGAGGTATCGCCCCGGCCTGCACTATCGAGAAGCTGCTCGCGATAAAAGTATAACTGGGCACGATAACCTCATCGCCGGGCCCGATACCTAAAGCGCTCAGCGCAATGTGCAGAGCCGAAGTTCCGCTTGACGCACTGATGGCATATTTACTGCCTTGCCAGGCGGCGAACTTATTCTCGAATTCCATCCCCTTTGGACCGGTCCAGTAATTGACCTTGCCGCTCCGCAAAACATCCTCCACAGCCTTAATCGCTTTTTCATCGAAACTCGGCCAGCCGGCTAATTTGTTCGTTACCGCCTTCGGGCCGTTATGAATTGCCAATTCCTCTTTCATTTTCAACGCCTTCCACTATACTTCTCTATATGATTTCTCCTGCGATTCCTTAAAAAATTCCGCCGGACAATCACGACCAAAAGTAGCTCATTTCATACCGGCAGTCAACCGTTAGTTTATACGGTTAAGAGGCTATCATATATGGTGCGATAAATATTAAGGCAAAAACTGCATATTGTCGGATGGAATGGCTGACGCAGAATCGAAAATGGTCTGATGTCGGCGATTGATATAATAACCGGCTTGAAGATGTTTAGAGTCGTTGTCCGCAAATTACTTAACCGGATAAGATGGTAACGGCGGTATCTCTTTTTCCTGTGTTTCTAATTCTTCAAGAATAACTTCAATTGCTTTATTTAATTGTTCATCGATACCGGCATATTCTTTAGCCGGGTCGTTATCAACATAAATATCCGGTTCCACACCGTATCCTTCAATAATCCATTTTTTCCCTTCCACGTCGTAACGGGAAAATTCCGGTTTATTCAAATATCCGCCATCCAGCAATGGCAGGCTGCCGCGAATCCCGACAACACCGCCCCAGGTTCGTTTGCCGACAACTTTTCCGAGTTTATACTTCTTGAACTGATACGTAAATAAATCACCGTCCGATGCGGAAAATTCATCGGCCAAACACACCATAGGCCCATAAATCATACTGTATGGGTCCGGCTCCGGCGCGGTATTCCTGGCGAAATCTATCATCGCAATTTCACGCCGCAGCCGTTCTATCAACATAGGCGAGACGTTGCCGCCGCCGTTCCCACGAACGTCGATTATCAATCCTTTTTTACGAATTTGAGGATAGAAATACTTTACAAACTCGTTCAAACCACGACGTCCCATATCGGGCACATGAATATAACCGACCTTTCCGTCCGTGGCGTTACTGACTTTTTCAATATTATTCTGTACCCATCCATAATAGTACAGGTTCTGTTCACTATCGGTTGGCACTACTATTACATCCCGGCTGCCTTTCTCTGCCGGCTTCGAATTGAGTTTCAAGGTAACCTGCTTCCCGGCTTTATTGAGCAGTAACTCGTAAATGTTATCAACATCGGCAGTAGATTCACCGCTAACGGCAAGAATATAATCGCCCTCGTTCGCGTCGACCCCTATTTCGGTCAACGGTGAACGGATACTTTTGTCCCAGTTTTGACCGCGTAATATCTTTTCAATCCTGTAATATCCAGTTTCTGTATCTCGTACAATCTCAGCTCCAAGCAGCCCTGTTGCTATCCTTTTCGGCTTCGGATACTCTCCGCCGCCCACATAAGTATGGCCCACATTCAATTCACCTATCATCTCTCCGATGATATACGTCAAATCGGCACGGTGATTCACATGAGCAACCAGAGGTTCATAGCGCTCACGCATTGCTTTCCAGTCGACGCCGTGCATATTGGGAACATAGAAGAATTCCCGCATCTGCCGCCAACATTCGTTGAAGATTTGCCTCCACTGCTCCCTCTTATCCAGCCGGACCTCCATTTCGGACAGGTCCAGTGTTTCTTTCATTTCGACCCTTGATTTGGGTAAATCGATGATGGCGAATTTGCCGCCCGAAGCAACTAACATCTTCTTACTATCGGCCGATATCTCGTAGCCGCGAATCTGGCCAAGCTCGGTCTCTTTTTGTTCCTTCAGATTATACATCCGCAGTTGGGTGTCGTCGTCCCTGCTGCCTCGCCGATTGTAATACAGGTAATCGTCAACCGAACTTAGATTGTAATAATTCGAAACTTCTATGGGCAGCACCGCAATACGGTCTTTGATGCAGTCAATATCCACTTTAATTCTTGTTTTTTCCTTTTTCTTCTCCTGTTTGTCTTTTTGCTCTTTCTTTGCACCTTCATTCGGCTCAGGTACTTCAACGTCCTGCTTTTTGTCTTCCTCTTCTTTCTTCACCTCAACTTCATCGCTTTGAGGTTTGAAAGGAGAATCGGTGCTCTTTGCCAGCGTAACAAGGTAGATTCGGGACATATCCTGGTAGGCATGATTCCATTCGGTCCTGCTGTAAATCGGATTGAAATCCCGGTCGGAAGTAAAGAAAACGAATTTGCCGTCCGAGCTGAACACAGGATTGGATGCCGAATACCAACCGTCGGTCAGCTCGTGGGATTTCTTGTCCTTGAGAGAATAGAGATAAATCTTGCCCATCGTCTCCACTTCCGATTTGCCGTAAACTATCCGCCTGCTGTCGGAAGACCAGCAATAATCACTGAACTCCCATTTATCGGATGTATCAACCTCGGTGATTTTGCTGCTCTTGATACTTACATATCGCAGACGCAATCGTTTGTCCGCCCAGAGAATCTTCTTGCTGTCAGGCGACCACTCGATTCTGTATTTGTAGGTCTCGGCGTTTCTTGTTATCTGCTTTGCCGGTCCGCCGCCGTCCTGAGGCACGATATAAATTTCATCTTCACCGCTGGCGTCGGATATATATGCTATCCACCTGCCGTCGGGTGACCATTTGGAATTTCGTTCGTGAACTCCCGGCGAATTAGTCAGGTTTCGGACAGCGCCATGCTTGGCAGGAATAGTAAATACGTCCCCTCTGGCGCCAAACAAGGCTCGCTTGCCATCCGGACCGATTTCGTAGCTGGTAACATTGTCGGCAACACTGACGATACCACTTCTGCCCCCGCTCAAATCTTCCTGAATACAAATAACAACTTTCTCGTATTTCTCACTCTCGATATCAAAACGATAAATATAACCCCCGTTTTCAAATACAATTGCTCTTTTACCCAACGATGGAAATTTAATATCAAAATCAGTGAAATTAGTTATTTTCTTGGTTTGCTTTGAATTGATATCGTAAACGAAAAGGTTCATCCGTTTATTTTCATCACGGTCCGATAGGAAAAAGATTTTATCTCCGCTCCACATAGGGATAATATCCTGTGCCTCATTATTGGTAATATTCTCAATTCTTTTCGTCTCGAACTCATAAATCCAGATATCATCCGCCATACCGCCGCGATAGCGTTTCCACGTCCGGAATTCACGAAATATCCGGTTATAGGCTAATTTCTTATCATCCGGCGAGAAGGAGCAAAAGCCGCCGCGAGGAAGGGCAAGCTCTTCAGCAAGGCCGCCCGATTTAGACACGGAATAGAGTTGGCCGTTAAAGCTGTTAAATGAGCGCATTCGCGAGCGAAAAATGATATGTTTACCGTCTTTTTTCCAGGCCATCACAATATTATTGGGCCCCATTCTATCGGACACATCATCACGCCCAAGTGTTGCTGTGTAGGTCAGCCGGCGCGGCTCACCGCCGCAGGCCGGCATTAGATAGACCTCCGTATTACCGTCATATTGTCCGGTAAAAGCCAGATACTCACCGTCGGGGGAAAAACGCGCAAACATCTCAAAGCCCTCATGATTCGTAAGTTTGCGGGCCACACCCCCGCTTGACCGAACGCTGTATAGGTCTCCTGCGTAAGTAAAGACAATCTGGTCCTCATAAATTGTTGGAAAGCGCAATAGCCTCGCTTCATTTTGAGCAAATGAAGTATTTACAACCAATACAGCACTAAAATACAAAAAAAATAAGCGATTCATTTCAACTCCTGTATCAAGTAAAAAACATTCTTCCCGGATTTCCTCATATAGACAATCGACCTCCAATCTTAACAATCTTAACAAATCCACCACTAATTTTCAACGAATTTTTGCAACTCAACGATGAAAAGCACAATAGGGAATATCTATCGGACGTTGAAAAAGTCTCGAATTTCAGGTCGAAAGAGCATTTGGTTAGAACTGAATTGTTTTTTATATTTTATTTGAGGATTTCGAGACAAAGGCCGTGTGCTCCTTTTAACAATATATTGATGACAGATTGAGCAAGTGGCCCCTGAGCTATTATTAGTGAAAACAGTTTTTAAGCTTTACGCTGAAACTGAGAGTTATATTTTTGAGGTATTGACGGAATTATGAAACGGTTTTTTGGATCTGGACAAAAAAAGGCCCGCCCTGTCGAGAATCACAGTAATCCGCCTGCGGCGGATTCAAAAAACGATTTTGTTGACGGCATTAGTGGTCTTTCAAATCTATATAGCCCGCAAGAGGACACCTCATCCCACGTCAGGGACATCGCTGATGTACTTTGCGAAATTGGAAAAATCACCGCCGACAAACTCCTTACAGTAAGAAAACTACAGGCCGAAAAACCGGATTGGGAAATCCACCAAATAATCCGCGAACTAAATTTAGCTGACGAAACCGATATTTCAATGGCCAAAGCGGACCTGTACGGATTCAAGTTCCGCCACATTGAACCGGATAAAGTTGACAGGGAAGCTTTTGACAAACTTGATTTTGACTACATAAAAAACAATCGCATTATGCCCGTTGCTATACAGGGCCAAACGCTGCTGTTGGCGACAAGTCGGCCGGCAGACCTCTTTGTCATAGAAGATGTTAAAAGACAGACTCGGATGAAGGTCGAGGTTCTCGTATGTCCGGATGAAGATATTACAAAAGTCTGCGAAGCCTTCGAGAAAGAGAGAATTGATTACGGTCTTGATGACGCCATCAGCGACATGGAAGACGTCGAGGTTGTACAGGAAAAACAGGACGACCTCGAAGACCTCGAAAAGATGGCGGGCCAGTCGCCCGTTATTAAATTCGTAAATTACCTGATTAGCAATGCTATACATCAAGGGGCCAGCGACATTCATATTGAGCCGAAAGAGAAGTGTACAAAAATCAGATACCGTATAGACGGAGTACTTTTTGAGACGACGCAGTCGTCGTTAAAGATGCATCCTGCGATTGTCTCGCGCGTCAAGATTATGGCCAACCTTGATATATCAGAGAGACGCCTTCCGCAGGACGGGAAAATCAAGGTCTCCGTCGGCAACAGAGGAATCGACCTGCGTGTCTCGACGCTGCCGACAAATCACGGTGAAAAAGTGGTAATCCGTGTGCTGGACAGTAAAACGATTATGCGGGACCTTGAGCTGTTGGGTATGGATCCGGTGATTTGCGAGGTCTTTCGGCAGCAGATTAAGCTTCCTCACGGGATTTTGCTTGTTACAGGTCCCACCGGCTCGGGCAAGAGCACTACCCTGTACTCGTCTCTGTGCCAGATGGATGGAGAGAAGCTCAATATTTCGACTGTTGAGGACCCTGTGGAATATCAGCTTGATTTCTGCAATCAGGTTCAGGTCAGTGATAAGATTGGTCTTGACTTCGGAGCGGCGCTGAGGAGTTTGCTGCGTCAGGACCCTGATGTGATGATGATTGGCGAGATTCGTGATAACGAGACGGCCCGCATCGCGGTTCAGGCGGCCCTGACGGGACATCTGGTGCTCTCGACACTGCACACAAACGATGCAGCCAGCAGTGTCACCAGATTAGTCAATATCGGCATTGATGAGTATCTGATAGCGGCATCGCTGAATGCTGTTCTCGCTCAGCGGCTTGTCAGGAAGATTTGTCCGAAGTGCAAAACCGAGTACCAGATGCCTGAAAATATCAGCGAACATATAGCCAGGTCGGGCATCAGTGCGAAAAAGCTTTTTACCGGTACCGGCTGTGACGACTGCCGCGGCACAGGTTATGTAGGCAGAATGGGTATATATGAGTTGCTGGTTATTGATGACCTGTTCAGGGATATGATTAACAAGGACTCTTCGGTCAGTAATATGCGTCGGATTTTTCGTGAGAGCGGTCAGCCCTGCCTGTTTGATGACGGCATAAAAAAGGCGGAGCAGGGCCTGACTACGATAGAAGAAGTGCTGCGAGTAACCGAAGTCTTCAGCGAAACACCAGTAGCAGTTTCAGAAAGAAACCTGAAATCCGTTTAGTGTAAGGAACATAAGAGCAGATGGTCGAATTTCTTAAGTGAGCAAACGGTAGATTCAGATTTGATATTATGAATAAGAAATATATTATTCTTGGTTTGGCGATGTTAGTCACTGGTGGTGCTGTGCTCGGATGGACTCTCAACGAAGGAAAGAAAGAACAGCAAAGAGCTGCTTACTACAGGTCCAAGTACGGCTCAGAGCCGGACGAGTATCTCAAACAATACAATGAATGGCTGCAGTTACCTTCTGAGCAGCAGGCAAACCTGCCTTGGTGGCTCGACAAATATGGAAAAACTAAAACAGAAGCACAGCTTCAACAGGAGCAGCAGGAAAGACTAAAAGCCGACCTGGAACAACTGGCCGCAGGCAAAAAAGAGGTCCCTCCCTTTGCCGATATCCTGTATGGCAGAAACTGGCAAAATGAATTAAGCAAATATAAAAAGCAAAAGCAGCTCAAGGAATATATGTTTACAGGCTCTATATCGTGTGCCTGTGCGGGAGGAGCGATTTTTATATGGAGCCTGTTATTATGGATATGGCATACACTGATTAAAGCATCCGCTGCTCTGAGAAAATCTTTCCCTGTCTCTTCAAAAAGCCAAAGGTCAAACAAAAATAAAAAGCAGGCAAAAGCCAATCAAAAAACCCAAGAGAAAATACTGTTTCAGGCTAAAGCTAAGGTCAAAGCTAAGGCTGAAGATAAAAAATTGGCCGGACCCAAAGAGAAAGCAAAAGTCGAGGCTCAAGCCAAAGAAAAAGTCAGAGGAAAAGGGGATACCGTCGGAGAGAGAACAGATACAGGGTGGCAAAACAAACCTCAGGGACCGCTGGAAAGGAAACATCAAAAACTATTTATGAATTCAGGCTGGAAAAGCTGTAAAACCAATTCTGCCGGTCAGACTAAGCCACAACTGGCTCATTCCACAAAAATCGGACACGGGGCTAAAAACTCAGACAAAAATGCTGAAGATACTGCCGTATTGGTCTCAGATGAAAAAACTGTCGGACCTGTTAAGTCTTCAGAAGCAACAGCAGAGAATGGAAACGCAAACATCAAATTCGAAGATTCGTTGAAGGTACAAACTGAAAACATGGAAAAACAGATGGCGGAATTCAAAAAGATGGCTCAGGGCGTTAAGAAAACCACTCTTGAGCATTCGGAACCGCTCAACAACACACTAAGCGAGCTTTCCCAACAGATGTCTGCCATTCGTGAATACGCCGCATCACAACAGACCAGACTCACAAAACTACAGGATGGTTACGACTGGAACATAACGAGGACTTTTTGCCTGCGGGTTATTCGCTGCATTGACAATCTTGAGAATCGTATTAGTCAGATGACAGAACAGAATATAGAAGTGAACGGCCTTGAGGAAATAAAGGATGAGTTGCTCTTCGCTCTGGAGTCCAGTGGTGTTGAACAATTCGAGCCTGAAATAAACAGTGATTATCATGGACAGGAAAAATTTGCGGAGGCTGTTAAGGAAAAGGAAGCCTGTGAGGATTCAAAAAGGACTGGAAAAGTTGCAAAGATAATCAGACCCGGCTATCAATACTTTATTGACGAGGAAAACATCAAGATAGTACGACCGGCTCAGATTAAACTGTTCGGGTAAGTTTATTAAAGGAAATCTTTTTGTAATAAATGAGAACCTATATGGGACACAAGGGGCTCTAAAATGGCTAATATAGTAGGTATAGACCTCGGAACAACATTCTCGGCATTGGCGATTCTGAACGCTATCGGAAAGCCGGAGATAATCCCAAATGCCGATGGCGAGAGGCTCACGCCGTCTGCGATTTTCTTCGATGAAGAGAATTCCAATATAGTCAGGGTAGGAATTGAAGCTGTTAACTCACGGCATCTAAACGCGCAGCGCTCAATTCGCTGGATAAAAAGGCACATGGGAGATGTCAAATACTGCAAGGATATTGATGGAAAGAAATGGACGCCTGTCGAATTGTCCGGGTTGATCCTGAAAAAGCTCAAACAGGAGTGCGCCGCAGGGGACGCTAAAATCCGTGATGCTGTCATTTCGGTTCCTGCTCACTTTGACGAAGTTCGCAGAAAAGCGACTATGGACGCCGGCGTATCAGCCGGACTAAACGTGATTGGAATCGTAAATGAGCCGGTGGCCGCTGCTCTGTATTATACAACTACACGCGACGTTACGGGAAAGGTCCTTGTATATGACCTCGGCGGTGGAACTTTCGATGTTACAATAATGGACGTAAAGGGCCCGCAAATGGATATTATTTGCTCACAGGGTGACCATGCACTCGGCGGAACCGACTTCGACCAGAAAGTGTTGGAGATTTTGGAGCAAAAATACAGGGACAAATTCGGTGCCGAACTGATTAACTCCGATGAGGACAGAGCAAAGTATGAAGACGAGGCCGAAGACACTAAAAAGACATTATCACGCCGTCGTGTGGCAAAGAAAATGCTATACGGACAGGCAGGCAATATGCGGGTGGAAATCACAAGAGAGATGTTCGAAGAAGCCATTTCTTCGCTGATGGCTCGAACGGATATCCTGGTGGAAGTGGCTCTTGAAGAGGCGGGCGTCAAACCTTCCGATATCGATAAGGTACTGTTGGTCGGCGGCAGCACTCGAATACCGACAGTACGCAAACGCCTGGAAAAATTGTTCGGATTCGCTCCTGAAACCGCGGTAAATGTGGACGAGTGTGTCGCACTCGGCGCCGCTTTACACGCCGGTTTGACAATGCTCAGAGAAAATCCTGATGCTGTATCGACAGGAATCTCCAGCGGGCTAAAAGATATTGACCTAAAGGACGTCTGCAATCACAGCTATGGTACTGTTTGTGCCCCAGTTGACGAGGAAACGGGCAGACGCACAATTCAGAATCGCATCATTCTTAAGAAAAACACACCCTTGCCCTGCGAATCTTCACAGATGTTTTATACGCTTTCCAAAGGTCAAAAGGAGCTTGAAGTAACAATCACTCAGGGAGAGGGCACCGATGTTGAATATGTAAATAAGATTGCAACGCACAGACTTAAGCTCCCGCCTGACAGGCCCGCCGAACGACCGATTAAAGTCACCTACAGTTATGATGTAAACCAGAGAATGCATTGTAAATTCGAGGACGTCGAATCGGGCAAGGCATTCGAAGTCGATTTCAGCCTGGACGAAAATGGTAAAATATCGGAAACCGACAAAGGAAAAAAGGGCAAACGTCTGGAGCTTATCAAAGTCGAATAGCAATATCTGCAGGCAGGTGTATGGAAGAAATCTTGATTCCAGTTCTGATTGTAATGCTTACTGCCATAGCGGTCG
>CAYVIT010000016.1:0-1620 GCA_964451425.1 uncultured Pirellulales bacterium | reverse complement strand
CCCTGTGATATGTACTATACGACCTTGCAGATTACCATCGAAGACGTAACCGACGAAGGCTGCAATGCCAGGCCGGTACACAGCCGGGTGAAACAATGGCATTCGAATGATTCTCCTGTCTTTTGCTATACTGCCGACCTCGGCAAAACACCTACAAAAGTAACGACTCTATCCGATTGGACTTCAGTTGCCCAACTACATCTTGACTGGTTGATGTTCCCCCAAAAAGGAAATAGAAAACTGCTGTTCAGTACATCAATACTTTCTCGCAAAAGCGCCGAGGAGCTTGCTTGTGCAAAATTCACTTTTTGTTATGAAAATCCCGAGTTCGGCTATATCGATTTACAGGAAAACATCCAGCGAACAAAAACTCTCGCGGTGGCGCTGGCTTTTGCCGTCAGCGCTGTTGACGGCAAACTATATGACTGCGAGATTGAGCTTATAAAAAACTGGGCGAGAAACAACGTTGATATCTCTCAGGCATCCGATAAAGCCAGAAACTCGCTCGAGAAGGCGTTAAATAAAACAGTTGCTTTCTTCTCCGGCGGCAACCATCTGGACATTTATAATATTTGTAAAGAAATCGTGGAAATTGTACCCATCGCACAAAGGTATGATATTTTAGACCTTTGTCTGCAGGTGGCTCAGGCCAACGGGGTCGCCTCTGCTGAAGAAATAAATCTCCTCAAAAGCCTGGCAGAATGGCTTGAGGTCGACTCGAACAGGTTCCGTTCAATGGTGGAAAAAACCCTGCCCGTCGATATGCACGAAATCAGGGACCAGGAAGTTATACTCGGCGTAAGCTCGGATATGGGTAAAGAAAAAACTCGAGAGCAGCTAAATAAAGAGTACATCAAATGGAATTCAAGAGTAACAAGCTCCGACCCCGCAATTCAAAACCAGGCTGACCAGATGCTACAACTCATTGCCGAGGCAAGGCGTCAATATGTCGGTTAAGGCAGGATAGTCAACACTTAACCTGACACTTTCCGATATGGATGATTTTGACCGGCTGACCGGCAAATATTTGCCGGTTATTTTGATGGTCTCGGCAGAACCTATCTCAGTCTTTTGGCAAGCTCTGCTATGGATTTAAGTTTTTCAACATCAAATAATTTGGGGTCAATTTGTTCTGATTCGCCTTCTGACTTAGTGGCTTCCATCGGCTTCTTCTCCCCCTGTTTCAGGTCTGCAATTTCTTCTTTGAGTTGTTCGTTGGCTGCCGTTAACTCGTCTGTCTGATTTTTGAGACTCTCCTCACTCTGCTGGCGTTCTGTGATTTGACTTTTTAGCTGCTCATTGGCCGCCGTTAGCTCGTCAGCCTGCTTTTTGAGACTTCCCTCGCTCTGCTGGCGCTCTGTGATTTGACTTTTGAGTTGCTCGTTGGCCGCTGTTAGCTCCTCCGCCTGCTCTTTGAGACCTTCCTCACTTTGCCGGCGTTCTGCGATTTGACTTTTGAGCTGCTCATTGGCCGCCGTTAGCTCGTCGGCCTGCTGTTTAATGCTTTCCTCGCTTTGCCGGCGTTCTGCGATTTGACTTTTGAGCTGCTCGTTGGCCGCTGTTAGCCCCTCCGCCTGCTGTTTGAGATTTTCCTCGCTCTGTTGACGTTCTGCGATTTGA
>CAYVIT010000015.1:0-41859 GCA_964451425.1 uncultured Pirellulales bacterium | reverse complement strand
ATGATTCCACCTTAAAAACCCCAAGTTTTTGTCTTGACAATGGGTAGGGGTATAGCCGCCTTAGTTGAGGTTCTTCCGTTTTTTTTAGAAAATTGTTCGATTTTCATTGAACATTTCAACCATGTTTGGTATAATTACAATCGCCATAGAAATGGCAGATTAGCGGTGCCCACATCCCTGCATGCGGTAGGCAGGGACCCGGTTTGAAAAACCATTTATTTGCCTTGAAAGGCAAACTTTTGAATTTAGGTAATTTAAATTTTGATATTGTTTCGGATTTAGATATTAGAATTTAGGATTTCAGATGCAGAGCTACGATCCACGAACAATGAACTAAGAACAACGAACCCTGCGCAATGCTTTCCTATCCTGCGCAGTTTAACATAATGTTAAAATACAAAAATGTCAAATTTCTGCAAAAAAGTGCGCGCTTTTGATTACTTTTGTCAAATTTCCGATATATTTCTGCACGTTTTTGCACCATTTTTTGACGTTTTTTTCTTGCCCTTTTTACCCAAACCACCCATGCTGCTAATCAACATCTATTTGTAGCCCAAAAACAAACATCCCTGCGAGAAGAACCAAAAAAAACAGAATTTTCCCCCAATTTTTAAAATTTAAAAAATTTCATTTCTCAATCATGTTAATCTGCGCAATCCTCAGCACTACCATTTCAACCGGCAAATCCAACGTCATTATGAACTACAATTTTCTGTCGAGTTTACGGTAGCTGATGAGCTTAATGTTCTTTTTGTTGATGACTTCTTTAACTTTAGGACTTGTGAAAACTTTGGTAACAGCATCCCGATGGGCTGCAACATTCTCATAGCCCCGATGACCTAAAGCTCGCATCTCAGGTATGTTCAATCCCGGATGCTCAACTAAAATCCAGGTCCCGGCAGTTAACTTTTCCAGTGTATTTATTAACGCGGCCCCCCTCTGTTCCGGCGTGTCTTCGCTGGAACCCCAATTTCCAACATATTTTACACCTTGCACTGCCAGTCCTTCCCCGCCGGAGTGAAGGCCGTATTCCTTTGCCAGTTGTTTTACCAGCTTTTTCAGATCCGGTCGGCACGTGGCTGTACCCATATGTGCCGACAGGTGTGTTACGTTTTTGATTTTCTTCATAGCCAGCTCAATTTGTGCTCGAAGCTCTTTTTCCACTTCTTCGAGTTTTGGGTTCGCATCATAAAAGCCGGTTCCTGCCGGCCAGCGGTTCCACTCCCTCGTCTGAGGATAAAAATAGCCGTCCTTATTGACCAGGCTGGGAGCATACGTCAACGGTCTCCACTTGCAGTTGTCCCATTCGCTTGTTAAAGTCAGGTGAATACCGACATCAAGTCCCGGATTAACATTTAGCATTGTGACTGCCTCTTCGAACCACGAGCAGGGTACCATCACCTCGACTGTTCTCATAATACCTTCTCTGTAGCATTGAATGCAGGCTGCGTTCGCTGCGTGACAGCTGCCCATATCATCGCCTCGTATAATCAGCCTAATTTCTCCCTTGTCGCCTTTTTTCTCGATGGCGGCTATACATAAGATGCCAGCAAGACCAAATACAGTTATTGCTAACAACCCGAAAAAATTAAGAGACAGTAACGTGTGTCGTTTCATAACGGTCTCCTCAAGTAATATTCACCATTTCACACTTGAAATCGCTCAGTTACACTGCTGAGCACTGTATGTGTTATTGTATGCGATTCACCCTGAAAATCCAATGGTAATAAGAGAATACCCTCTGTTGGCATCATGTCTTCCAGGGAGAAATATTTTTGTTATCTTTTGCTCACGTTGAGCAGGAAGGCAAGATCATTGAAGACCTGAAAGCGTTGACTTGGATTGGAAAGGAATCCGCTAAAAAAACTTGCCAAAACGTTAGAAAATGTTGATGATACATACCTGTTAGTCTGCAAATGGCAGAAGTATTTCGGCTGCTGTAGTATTGCCCGGCCGAGCCGATTTACTGTAGATGAGCAAGGCGGTACTTTCGACCTGGAAAGGAGGTCTTCGATGCGCAGAAATAATTTACCCGTTGAGTTGTTTTTTTTGATGGTTTCCGTTGTTATTTGTATTCAGGTTCGTGCACAGGCCTCGAAAGTAGAGGCCGAAGGAAGCTGGCAGGCCAGGCGCGAATTATCCGATGCTGCCACCCGGAGCCGGAAGGAGTTTATCTACTACGAGGAAAAGGTGCCGGATTATACTTTGCCCAATTCGTTGGTGATGTCTGACGGGACAAAGGTTTCCAGTGCCGAGATGTGGCGTATGAGACGCAGGCCTGAGATTCTTGAGCTTTTCCGCAATCACGTTTACGGAAGGGCGCCGGTTGGCCGACCGAAAGGAATGACTTTTAAGGTCTTTGACCTCGACCGCAAGGCCCTGAACGGCCTGGCTACTCGTAAACAGGTAACTGTCAACTTTACCGGCAAAGAAGACGGGCCGAGTATGGACATCCTCATCTATCTGCCCGGCGCTGCCAGGGAGCCTGTACCGACTTTCGTTATCTTGAATTTTGGCGGCAACCATACCATTCATCCCGATCCCGCCATCAAGCTGTCAACGCGCTGGATGCGGGATGGCCGGCAGGCTACGGAGCAGTCACGAGGAAGGGATTATTCATCCTATCCGGTGGAGAATATTCTCGCCCGCGGCTACGGACTGGCGACAATCTACTATGGGGACATTGACCCGGACTACCACGACGATTTCAAAAACGGTGTACATCCGGTGTTTGATAAGCTCGTCGAAGGCAAACGCGCGCCGGATGCCTGGGGTTCTATCTGTGCGTGGGCGTGGGGGCTGAGCCGGGCTATGGACTACTTCGAGAGCGATGAAGGGATAGATGAAAGCCGAGTTACCGTTCTGGGGCACTCGCGCCTTGGCAAGACTGCGCTTTGGGCAGGGGCCCGTGATGAGCGGTTTGCAATAGTGATTTCCAACAACTCCGGCTGCGGAGGCGCTGCATTATCGCAGAGATGCTTCGGCGAAACCGTCAGGCAAATTAACACAAGTTTTCCTCATTGGTTCTGCGATAATTTCAAGAAGTACAACGGTGAAGAAGGCCGGTTGCCTGTTGATCAGCATATGCTCATCGCATTGATGGTGCCTCGGCCGGTATATGTGGCCAGTGCCGATGAGGACCTTTGGGCCGACCCGCGTGGCGAGTTTCTTGCCTGTAAGAATGCCGAGCCGGTCTATAAACTTCTGGGGCTTAAGGCTCTGGATGTCGAGAATATGCCTGCTCTAAATAGCCCCATCCAAAAGGGCAGAATCGGCTATCATATCCGCACCGGCGGGCATGGCCTGACCGAATATGACTGGCATCAGTACATGGACTTTGCCGACAGACACTTCAAACGAGCTAAGCCGTCTTCGCGCGATAGAAATGATATCGTTTTCTTCTGCGATTTCGAGTCGGACAAATGGTACGAGCAATTCGGTATGCGCAGCAACCCCGAACGCGTCGAGGTAGTCTCATCCGATCCGGCGAGAAAATTCGAGCCGCTGGCAGGCAAGGCGATGCGAATTAAGGTTGACCGCGGCGGCCATTATGGCGCCAGCATCATGTACCGTTTTAAAAGTCAGACAGGTACCGAACCCCAGGAGATTTACTTCCGCTACTATCTGAGATTAGCCGACGACTGGAATCCGGCAGGTGGGGGCAAACTGCCCGGTATCTCAGGGACCTATGGAAGGGCTGGTTGGGGTGGCCGTCCCTCGGATGGAAGTAACGGATGGTCGGCTCGTGGCCTGTTTAAAAGACAGCTCGATGGGAAAACGCCTGTCGGCTATTACTGTTACCATGCGGATATGAAGGGCCGATACGGTTCTGATTGGATATGGGATGCGGAAAAACGGGGCTATCTGGAAAACAATCGCTGGTACTGCATTGAACAGTACGTCAAGATGAATACGCCAGGCAAAAACGATGGTATTCTGCGAGGCTGGGTCGACGGACAGCCGGCCTTTGAAAAGACAGACGTTCGTATGCGTGATGTTGATACACTCAGGATTGAGGCGGTCTGGCTGAATGTCTACCTGGGCGGCAGTTGGGTTGCCAAAAGCGACCACAATTTGTATATCGACGATGTGGTTATCGCCCGTGACTACATTGGACCAATTTAATGAGACATAAGATGACAAGAATTTCCGGGACCTGCAAAGTAATACTCATTCTGTTTATCCAGGCCGGCATATTCTTCTCGCACGTACCCTGTGCACGGTCAGCCCTTTCAAATCAAGCTGAAAAGCTGATATTAGGTTTCGAGCAGTCAGAGCTAAGCCGGGGCGCACACATTTCGAGGGAGGAGAAGCCGGGGCGTGATAGCTGGTTCTATCTGCTGGAACGTCCCGAAGGATTCGATTTTGCGGCACGGTTTGAGTGGCCCGGGGAAACCAACCGCGCCTGGACCTGGCACTGTCGGCAGGGGGCACATACCGAAAGCGAGTTGACGGTTTCTGAGCGGGAAATAATGTGCGCAGATATGCCGAACATACTCTGTATCAAAGGTACCGCTGGGAAAAGCGGCCAGACCGATTCCCACTGATGACGGAAGAAAAAATTAATGGCTGCTAAGCGGGACCGCTCCACGCCGATACGGTCACCTAAGTCCCGAACCATCGGCGCTGATAGCATAATCCCGCCTGGTGTGGGCAGCATGCCCATCATCAGGGGAATTGCCGCCAAAGCAAAACGTCGGCTTCTAAACAGACCCTGAAGTGCGGGGACCAGGCGTTGTGAAACGCCGGTCTCTTTCATAGCGAGCCCAAGAACATTGACTGAGATTACCAATACTGTCAGCGTAGCGAAAAGATATCCTGTTGTCTGGTTCAAGGGCTTATTGTGCCATTCATCAACAGCCGCATTCTAAAACTCGCCTGGGGCTACTCCCAATAGTATCGCCAGAGCGACCGATGACAGAACCATTGAAAGGCCAAGTTTGACCTTCAGCCGCAGCAGAACAACCAGTAGCGTCAACGCCGAAGCCATTGCAATTAGTGCATACATCTGATAGTATTTCTTTATCCTGAAAATACGATTGAAAAACTCACCATTGAGCAATGGTGATATCTTCGTTGTTTTTGTTAGGTTCAAAATCTACTATTTCCTGCAGATTGCTGCAAGCAGTTTCTGATGTAAAAGGGTTTTGGAGGTTGTCGTTAATCTTTACGGCTGTGCTACAAAAGTATATACAGAAGTGTAGTAGTAAAAACGTTTATGGAAAGCAAGGTGACAAAATGGATAATTGGCGGATTCAGGTTAAATCGTATAAGCAAATCTTTATGTGCTGTGTGATAATTTTGGGTGCCTATGGGACACAGGCAGGTGCGAAAGAGTTGGTATCTGTGCTCTTTTCTGAGCCGCTTGAGCCAATCAGATTCGGGGCACAAGAGATCGAAAGGGCGCTGGAGGACAGGCAGTACAGGGTCACCAACAAGCCTGTCGGTGGGGCGTGGATTACTCTGGGGTTGGAATTGGGGACGCTGGGGCCGCAGTGCTATCAGATTCGCAGGCCCAGCCCGGCCCGGATACGGATAGTCGGCTCAGATGCTGTTGGATGTATGTATGGTGGACTCGAGTTGGCAGAGAAGATACAGTACGGAGATGATCCGGCAGACATTCGAGAGTCGCAGGGCAAGCCAAGTATCCTGAAGCGCGGGATAAAGTTTAATATTCCTTTAGATGCGCGGACGCCGAGCTACGATGACACCGGTGACGCGGCGCAAAACAATTATGCCGAGATGTGGAACTTTGCCTTTTGGAAAGAGTTTTTGGATGATATGGCACGCTATCGTTATAACATACTTACTCTTTGGAATCCGCACCCTTTCCCGTCGATTGTTAAACTGCCCGACTATCCCGATGCCGCCTTGGAAGATGTCTGCGTAACGACGTTAAAGCCGACCTATGAATCCGGCGAATGGAGAGACCCGCAGTTTGTATCGCCGGAGGTTTTAAAAAATCTGAAGGTTGTTAAGAAGCTCTCTATTGATGAGAAAATCGAATTCTGGCGGCGGGTGATGAAGTATGCAAAAGGCCGGGGGATTGATATCTATATTATTACCTGGAACGTCCTGATGAACAGCGCTGAAGGCAAATACGGTATTACCAACGCGCAGGACAATCCGAATACAATCACCTATCTGCGTCAATGTGTTCGTGAAACCGTGCTGACTTATCCTCTCCTTGCCGGCATAGGCGTAACTGCCGGCGAGAATATGAGGAACCGAAACGATGAATATGACCGTGAGAAGTGGCTGTGGAAGACTTACGGCCTGGGTATTATGGACGCCAAGAAACATCAGCCGGGCCGGGAGGTGAAGTTTATTCATCGTGTCTGGAATACGGGCCTCGGTAAGATTATGGCCGATTTTGCCGATAACTACCCGGATTCTTTTGAGGTTGGTTTCAAGTATGCCAGGGCGCATATGTATTCCTCGACAAAGCCGCCGTTCTGCAAGCCGCTGCTGAAGGAAATGGAACCGTACAAAGTGAAATGCTGGTGGAATTTGCGCAACGACGACATATTCAATTTCCGCTGGGGCGACCCGGAGTATGTGCGGGCATTTTTGTCTAATCTTCCACCGGAAGAAAAGACTGCCGGTTATCACATGGGTTCGGATGGGTATGTCTGGGGCAGGGAATTTACAAGTCTTGAGCCTGAGACTCCGCGTGAGCTGGAAATCAGGAAACACTGGTATAACTTTATGCTTTGGGGACGATTGGGATATGACCTTAATTTGAAGCGGGATTTTTTTGAAAAAGTTCTGCTTTGGCGGTTTCCTGAAACGCGAGGTTTGGATTTGTATGATGCCTGGGCAGCGGCTTCGAAGATTATTCCGCTTATTAACCGGTTCCATTGGCGTGATTGGGATTTTATGTGGGCTGTTGAAGGATGTTTCGACCAGCGAAAGGGTTTTCATACAGTGCAGGACTTCATCAAAACCAAACCGATGCAGGAAAGTGATTTGATGTCGATTCCGGAATATGTGGAAAAACATCTCGCTAATGAAAAGATGAAGAAAAAGACACCGCTCAAGGCAGCTGAAGAATTACGGAATTATGCGAACCAGTCTCTGAATCAGGTTGGCCTTATTCGGCATCAGATAAAACAGATGAGCAAAGAACTTCGTCTGACGCTGTCAGATATTGAGGCGATGTCTCATCTTGGAAATTATTATGCCTCGAAAATCCTTGGTGCCGTAGAGCTTCATTTGTTTGAGAAGTCGGGGAATCAATCCAATAAAACGCTGGCGATTCAGCATCTTATGAAAGCGCAAAAGCATTGGGAAGATTACGCATCGGTCGCCGGCAAAATGTACAAACCGCAGCTTCTGGCGCGGACACGGGTACTTGACTGGATGAAAATTTTGGATGATGTCAAAAAGGATGTGGAGATTGCACGTTCCGCGAGGTCGGCAGGTAAGTAATAACCAGGCAGGTTTTTGTCATTGTTAGCAGCAGAGCTTGGACAGAGAATCAAAATAGTTTCGGTTTCTAAGCTGATTTGGTAATATACTGAATATTGAAAAAATAGCTGCACTGTTAAATATCGTCAATGGGAAAATCGCCCTGTTATGACACTTTCTATCCAGAGAGGTCAATTGTTAGGAGGATTTGCTATGTCAAGTGAGCATATCAGCAGACGACGTTTTCTTAGAGCAACAGCAACAACTGCCGCCGTCACTATTGTCCCGAGCCATGTTCTGGGCGGACCTCGCAATATTGCGCCAAGCGATAAACTCAATATCGCCGGCATTGGTATAGGCGGTATGGGTAAAAGTAATTTGCGGCAGCTTGAGAGCGAAAATATCATGGCCTTGTGCGACGTCGACCACAACTATGCGGCCGAAACAATCAAGAGGTATCCGAAAGCAAAGCTCTATACCGATTACCGGAAAATGCTGGACAAACAGAAAGATATAGATGCCGTTTTGATTGCCACGCCGGACCATACGCACGCAGTTATCTCTATGGAAGCGATGCGGAGGGGAAAACATGTTTATTGCCAGAAGCCGCTGACACACGATGTCTATGAGTCACGCATGCTGGCACAGAAAGCTAAAGAGACTGGTGTAACCACTCAGATGGGAATCCAGGGACATTCCGGCGAGGGTATCCGCCTGATTCGTGAGTGGATTGAGGATGGCGCAATTGGTGAAGTTCGCGAAGTCGATGCCTGGTGCAGTTTGTCCTATTATCCCTTCGGCCATGCGTGGTGGAGCTCCAAATGGAGCCGGCGTCCCAAGGATACACCGCTCGTACCTTCAACCCTGGATTGGGATTTGTGGTTGGGCCCGGCACCCGAGCGTCCCTATCATCAGGCATACCATCCGGGTGTTTGGCGATGCTGGTGGGATTTCGGCTGTGGGATGATGGGAGACCGAGGTGCTCATACTCTGGATCCGGTCTTTTGGGCATTAAAGCTGGGACATCCCACAAGTGTGGAGGCCACATCTGTGGATTTGAATTCCGATACGCATCCGGTGGCATCCATTGTGGTCTACCGATTCGGCGCCCGTGGTGATTTGCCGCCGGTCAAGCTGACGTGGTATGATGGTCTTCGAGCGCCCCGACCGATAGACATAGAAGACGGCAGGCGTTTGGGCAATGTAGAAGGTGGTGCGCTTTTCAAAGGAAGTAAGGGTAAACTCATGGCTGGTGTTTATGGGGAAGGGGCTCGTTTGATACCCGAGAGCAGAATGAAAGAGTACAAACAGCCTTCGAAAACCATCCCGAGAGTTAAAGGTTCACATGAGCAGGACTGGGTGCGTGCCTGCAAGGAGAGCCGGCCGGCTGGTGCCGATTTTGAGTATTCAGGAATGCTTACAGAGGTATGTTTGCTTGGCAATGTTGCTCGCCGAGTTGACGCCAGGATAGAATGGGACCCGGTTAACATGAAGGTAACAAATCTGCCGGAGGCCAATAAATATATTCGCACTCCGTATCGCGAAGGCTGGAGTTTATAGGTGAACTAACACGGTTTTTTTGAATAATTTGACTACGGGTACTATATGGAAGTTAGATACTTTCTCAAAAGCGTTGTTATTGTCTTAGTCAGTGCCTTAATTGGCATCAGCGTATTTGCTGCCGAGGCCAAGCGCCCAAAAAGCTGGATAAGAGTGGGAAAGCTCGGCCCAAAGCCAAAAAGTATTAACAATGAATTCCCCCTATCCGACCAGAGCAATCAGGGACATTGGAAAAAGTATGAATTGATGAGCGATGAGTTTGAAGGTGCAAAACTTGATTCCAATAAGTGGTATCCTAAAAATCCAAGGTGGTTAGGCAGACAGCCGGCCTACTTCTATCCCGGTAATGTAAGTGTCAGCAAAGGCAAACTGCATTTGGCTATGAAGAAGGAAGAAGTCCCAGAGATGCCGAAAGATAAGGGCTATCACACCTATACTTCTGCTGCGGTTCAAAACAAGACCAGGGTCAAATACGGATATTTTGAAGTCAAATGCAGGCCAATGAAATCCCACGGCTCCAGCTCTTTCTGGTTCTATGACAATACGCCGGATTTGTGGACGGAAATTGATGTGTTTGAGATCGGTGGGGCGGCGCCCGGATTTGAGAAGAAATACAATATGAACGTGCATGTCTTTAGAACGCCTACTGAGAAGAAGCATTGGTCTACTCACGGAGAATGGATTGCACCTTCAAATCTGGCTGATGACTATCACGTCTACGGACTGGAATGGGATAAGGACAAGGTCAAATGGTATTTTGACGGGGTGCTTGTCAGGTGGGTGGAAAATACACACTGGCACCAACCGTTGACATTGAATTTTGATAGCGAAACAATGCCTAAATGGTTCGGCCTTCCGAAAGACAGCGACCTGCCCTCCACCTACAGCATTGAATATGTAAGAGCCTGGAAGGGGGCAGCCGGTATAGAAAAGCTAAATTAGACGTTTATAGCGTCAAACCGATTTCATCAAATATGATACTTCCGCATAATTGGCTACATTTTCAAACTGACCGGCAGGAAAATGTAGCTCGCCGCCCTATGAGGCAGCGGTGAGTAATCAGCAGCATTTACGTTTTTATCTTCTTTAGTAACCACGCCATGTTCCGGCCAAGAGTGGCCATAGTCTGCAAACCTTCTTCGTCTTTTTTCACGTCACCTTTCTCAAGACCGAAACCAATGTTCCAGTAGGATGAGCCTGGTATTATCATTTGACTGATTAAAAAGAAATGATTGATTGAGTCGAAAGCGTGAATCGAACCTGCTCTGCGTACCGCAACAATTGCTGCTCCGACCTTGCGTTTGAACATATCGTCATTTGCTTTGGCAACTAAGCCGGCACGGTCTATCAGTGCCTTAAGCTCGGAGCTGACATCGGCAAAGTACGTTGGCGAGGCCAGGATTATTCCGTCAGACTGCAGCATCTTTTCGATACAGTCATTGACCACATCATCTTTCAGGCTGCACGACCGGTCTTTATTTTCAAAGCATTTATAGCATGCGATGCAGCCTCGGATTTTTTGGCCGGAAAGTTGTATCATTTCCGTTTCGATATCTTGTTTTTCAAGTTCACTGAATACTTGATTGATAAGGATAGCGGTGTTGCCGTCTCTGCGGGCGCTGCCGTTAAAAGCGGTGACTTTCATATTTATCTCTCAGTTCCTGGATTTGGTCAATACTGCGTTTCGAAGATTTATGGATTTTAATCCCGATGGCAATTGTCTGTATAAAGGTCAAGAACAGATTCTCAATCTTCAAAATAGACACTCTGATAAGAAACGGCCAATACTCAGGCCTCTTACGCAGCAGTGCTTTGCCTGAGGCACGCAAGTCCAGGTTGCTAATATTGTAATATTAACAGTAACGTATATGAAAATTCTTGTTAATATAGGTTGTTAATAGCGACGTCCACCACCTCCGCCACCACGACCGCCAAAACCACCACCACCACCACCTCCTCGTCTGCGTCCACCGCCGCCGCCACCGCCGCCGCGGTCGGTTTTCGGACGAGCCTCGTTGACGTTAATGGTACGTCCTTTCAAATCCTTCTCGTTCATTTCAGTGATTGCGGTTTGGGCTTCATTCTTAGAGGGCATTTCCACAAACCCGAATCCTCTTGACTCACCGCTGAACTTGTCTTTTATGACAGTGGCGGTGCTGACCTGGCCAAATACTTCAAAAGCCTCACGCAAGTCGTCTTCAGTTACCTCACGTGCCAAATTTCCTACATAGATATTCATTTCGATTTCCTTTTCATGTCTTTAGTGATCATTTCTTGTTTAAAGGACTTAGCTGAACAGTTGAATTTTCCTTTCATTGAAGTATTAACTTTGGCCGCCAACTACAACTTCCCCGGACGTCTTTCGCAGGTTTGCTCCCCCCATCGTCTCCGCCATCCCAAGATGGCGGTTTGCCCGCAATCACACGTCCCAAACCGAGTCATGAGCGACCTGCTATAGTTATGGGAGGAAACCAGACTGCTCATCTGACTCCTTTCCCCAAAAAGATATACTAACTTTCTGCCGGTTCTGCCGGAGACTCTTCAGAGGGTGTTTCCTGAGGTTCCTCGGTAGGCGCCTGTTGAGGCTCTTCAGGAACTTGAGGTTCTTCTTCACAAACTATACAATTCACTCCTTTCATAAAACAGAAACTTGACTTTATATTTCTTCCCTGTTCCTTGTAACATAGGATTTTGCATCATCCCAGTAAAAATAATGCTTGTCAATGTTTTTTTAGATAAATAAATTGTATTTTTTTTGCTTGGCCGGCTTTATAAGCTTTTCTCAATATTAGCATAATAACAGTTCAGGCAATTGTGTGAACGAAACTCTATTTGAATTATGCGGCAGGGAGCACATTCGCTTGAGCTTGGGATAACAGGACTTTAGGAACTGACTTTATAACAGGTAGATACTGGATTATTTGGAGATGTGCCTTCAAAACAGACCCTGTCGTAAGCTGATAATGACGGTATAGGCCTAAGAAGTGTAAAACCTGGTCGTATGTTTTTCAGGGATTCTGGTATAAGAGGGGATGAATTTGATGCTTTCTCTGTCAAAGTTTGACGCCGATTTTCTTCCACGTAGCCAGGATATCTTTCTTGCGATAGAAACCAACATGGCGAAATACCTCCCTGCCCTTGTTGTCGAAAAAAATCTGGGTCGGAATGGCTCTGACTCCGTACTTCGCACCTGCCGCTCTATATTTCCATACGTTAATATGCCTTATTTGAAATTTCCCTGCGTACTCATCCCGCAACTCGTTTAATATGGGCATCATCTGCCTGCACGGAGGACACTTATGCGACCCAAGCTCAAGTAGTACAGGAAGGCCGGAGCCGGCTCTTGCCTTGCTCGCAATGACATAAAATGGCCGAAATTCAGTATGTTAATCCGTGAACGGTTACGATTTGCTTTTATGCTGCTGTGGTATTGACGGCGGCAAAATCTTCCGGCATTTGGGAAAATTTGGCCTTTCACAAGCTAACGGAAGTGGCGACAAAGCTCTGTTGGGAATTTCCTGAATTTTTCGATTTTCCTAAGATGAGTAAAAACAGGAATTTATCTTTCCAGGAACAAAAAATAATCTTTGTGTGGCACACAAGTTGCTCATTACCTTCACGGCGTAAAAATCCTTTAAAAAGTAGTGCTTAATAATTAGGAGATATAAAAATGAGTTTTGCGTTAATGGCAGGAGTTACTGGTTTACAAACCCACCAGAGAATGCTTGATGTAGCGGGCAATAATCTGGCAAATGTCAATACTATCGGCTATAAGAGCAGCAGAATTCTCTTCTCAGAGCTGTTGTCTCAAGTGCTAAAAAGAGCGTCGCAGCCAACGGGTACGACTGGTGGTGTTAATCCTCAGCAGATAGGCAGCGGTGTCCAGGTGGCAAGTATAAGTCCGGATATGTCACAGGGCAACCTTCTGAACACAAACAGCCCGCTGGATTTGGCGATAGAAGGAGAAGGCTATTTTGTTCTGAGTGACGGTTCTCAAAATGTATATACGCGTGCAGGTGCGTTTACCGTTGATGCAGATTCAAATTTGGTTGATCCTTCAACAGGCTATATTGTTCAGCGTATCGGTACGATCGGTGAAAGTGACGGTTTTCAAACTCCCGGTGTAACAAATATTAAAGTTCCTTACGATGTGGCAATGCCGGCAAATGCCACTTCGGAAATAAAGGTCGCGGGAAATCTAAGTGCGGATGCAATTCTTGAAACAATCCAGACAAACGTGTTGAGGTCGGATATGGCTTATACAACCGGCGGCAGCAATGCTCTTGGGAGCACTATAATAAGTGATCTTGACCAGTTTAGCGGATCTTTTGGTGTTGTAGACACAGATGGTAAGCTTTACGTCACGGGTATCGCCCCCGATGGCAGCGCAATAACCGATGCGGCTGGTCTGGATGTAGACGTCAGTACTACTATCAACGATGTGCTTGCGTATATAGAGACTCAGTTTGGGGCCGCTAATGTGACGGCAACCATATCGAACGGCCGAATAGTAGTAACTGATGTTAACGCGGGCTACAGCCAGACGGATATTTCTCTTTCATATACAGGTTCAAGTGATGGTGATGACTCTCTGACAACGCCGGGTTATTTTGAAGTGGCTGCTGTAGGTGGTGAGGAAGTCAAAAATTTTAATATTATAGTGTACGACTCTCAGGGCGGCTCACACGTTATCTCAGGTGCTTTTGTGAGGACGGATACTGTCAATCTCTGGGATTTGGTTTTGACATCAGTTAGTGGAAATGTTACGGACCTGACTTTCGAAGATCGGCGAATTGAGGGAATAGAATTCAATGGCAGTGACGGTTCTTTCGCCGGTTTGAATGCTACTATAGGTGATACCGCCGAGTTTATAGTGACATTTGCTCATGATACCGCAAATCCCCAAGCCATGACAATAGACATGGGTACGGCAGGCCAGTATAATGGCTTGACGCAATTTGCGAGAACCTCCACCGCTGTGGCAACAGAGCAGGACGGTTACCCCACAGGTGACCTTAGCAG
Organism: uncultured Pirellulales bacterium; assembly: GCA_964451425.1. Lineage (GTDB taxonomy): Bacteria > Planctomycetota > Phycisphaerae > Sedimentisphaerales > Anaerobacaceae > CS2-K091. The sequence continues at coordinate 27,867 of CAYVIT010000015.1, read as the reverse complement.
TGTTTCTGTCAGTAATGAAGGTTATATTATTGGTTCTTTCACGAACGGTATAAAGAAAAATCTTGCCACCATTCAGCTTGTATTGTTCAAGAATCCATCAGGCTTGGAAAGTGTCGGCTATGGTTATTTCACTCCGTCAGTCAACTCCGGTGAACCGGTAGCTATACAGGCTATGACCGGGGGGGCGGGAATGATTCATGGCGGGTCATTGGAAAAATCCAATGCCGACGTGGCAAGCCTGTTCATTTCTATGATTGAAGCTCAGAATGGTTATCAAGCTAACGCAAGGACGATAAAGATTGCCAATGACATGCTTAAAGAATTGACTAACCTTATCAGATAGAAAGTGGGGCTTGCTGATAGATTGCAAAATAAAGATTCGTTTGGAGCTTTAAGACTGTAAACCGACTCCTTTGATTATAGTGATATTTCGATACAATCCTGCCGGTGATTATGTCCCGGCAGGATTGCTTTTTTGGATTTCGGCCCTGGCTGCTGTTTAAAGCCGAAGACAGCAGATTAATTCTTAACTGCAAAGAAATATAAAAGTGCCTAAAGTACTATTGGGTGTTGCTGAGTAACTTCCTTTGAAGTCATTTCGATTCGACTCTAAGGGCCTGTATGGACAAATTCCCGGTGAACAGTATCCGAAAACCTGTTGACAAAGCCTCAGCTCTGTTGTCTCATTTCATGAAATTAGGTTGAAAATCTGCTTTTGGTGTTCCGGTTGTGGAATCAATGGTTGTACATAGCCGAGGCATAGAAAAGTTAAAGGTTAACATATTTAAAGAGCGCACAAGCAAACAGAGAAGTCCGATATGGAGTGCTGTGGAGAAGGGAAAAGCGGCTTTTGACGGTTGAATTTGAGTATTACTAATCTTTTTGGGAGTAGAGAACATGGTGGAGCGGGTCCCCTTATCTGATATGAAAACTGGCGAGACGGGAACGGTAGTTGAGATTTTTGCCGGAAGGGGAATACATAATCGTTTACGGGCACTTGGGCTCAGGCAGGGGGTAAAGGTTACAAAAGTAAGCGCAGTTTTTGCGAGTGGTCCGGTTGTTCTGAAGGTGTATGGCACACAGACAGCTCTGGGATATGGGATTTCTCATAAGATTATTGTGGAGCTGGAACGATGAAAAAAATATTGATTATGGGCAATCCTAATGTTGGTAAGAGCGCTATCTTCTCCCGTCTTACCGGAATACACGTTATTGCTTCCAATTATCCGGGGACAACAGTTGAGTTCACTCAAGGGACTATGCAAGCAGAAGGTGAAAAAGTCGTTCTCATCGATGTTCCAGGGACATACGGCTTAGAAGCGATCTCCAAAGCAGAAGAGATAGCAGTAAAGATGCTTGAGGATGGAGATGCAGTTATTGATGTTGTTGATGCCACCAATATCGAGAGGAATCTTCATCTCACCTTACATCTTCTTGAAAAAAATATACCGGTTATTGTAGCGCTTAATATCTGGGATGACGCAAAGCATAAAGGTATCACGATTGATGTTAAGAAGATGGAGGAGCTTCTCGGCGTTCCGGTAGTTCCTACCGTGGCAGTTACGGGAGAGGGGATTAAGGAGCTTGTCTCGCGTATTCCTGAGGCGTTCAGCCCTGAGATTGCCGAACGAACTGAAGAGCAAAGATGGACGGAAGCAGGCAGGATTATTGATAAAGTTCAATCACTTCAACATCGGCATCACACAGCCCTGGAGATTATCGGTGATGCTTCTGTTAAGCCTCTGACCGGAATTCCTATGGCTATTCTGGTTATGTTTGCTGTATTTAAACTTATCCGTTTTATTGGAGAGGGGTTGATAGGAAGTGTTTTTGGGCCGTTATTCGAGCGGCTCTGGAAGCCGCTGATGATGCAGTTGAGTTCGATATTGCATCCGGGAAGTTTCCTCCATTCTATTGTAATTGGAAAATTAATCGAGGGAGAAATTGATTTTGTTCAATCTTTCGGCGTACTTACTACGGGCCTTTTTGTCCCTATAGGGATGGTTTTGCCCTATGTTTTTTCCTTCTACATAGTTCTGGGCTTCCTGGAAGATTTTGGTTATCTGCCGCGGCTGGCTGTGCTCCTCGATAATCTCATGCATCGAATGGGGCTCCACGGCTGGGCCATTATTCCCACGCTTTTAGGACTGGGATGTAATGTTCCCGGAGTAATGGCTACACGAATCCTCGAGAGCCGAAGAGAGAGATTCATAGCTGCGACGATAATTTCCATAGGTGTACCCTGTGCTGCGCTTCAGGCGATGATATGGGGGTTGGTTGGCAAACATGGCGGCAGGTATGTGGGGATAGTATATCTGACCCTCTTTATAGCTTGGGTTGTTCTGGGCCGGGTGCTGGATATGATTCTTAAAGGCCAAAGTCCGGAACTAATCATGGAAGTGCCTCCTTATCGGCTGCCGTCTTTACAAACAGTATCGAAAAAACTCCTGATGAGGATGGTTGCATTTTTGAAGGAGGCCCTTCCAATAGTTCTATTAGGGGTTTTGGTTGTAAATATTCTTTATTTCCTGAAGGTATTCGACGTTATTGCTAACTTAACTTCACCTGTTATCACTAATGTATTCGGGCTGCCTAAAGAAGCGGTTGCGGCAATAGCAGTAGGATTCTTTCGTAAAGATGTTGCAGTCGGTATGCTTGGAACACTTGATTTGACTGCCAAGCAGCTTGTCGTTGCTGTTACAGTCCTTGCAATGTTCTTCCCCTGCATTGCCACCTTTGTCGTCTTGTTCAAGGAGTTGGGTGTAGCCGATATGTTTAAGAGCATCCTGGTTATGTTGATTAGCAGTTTAATTGTTGGGGGCTTACTAAATGTAATTTTGTAATGCGGGCCCCTTCCGCAAAAGTGGAGATTGCTCAACGGGGCAGAAGAGATGGGAAGCGGGACAGATTCAGGCACAGAAGAGCAGGCAGACAATAGAAAAGGCGGCCTCGATTTATTTTCTGAGCGGAAAAATCTCGGCAAGTGTGCCTGCAAGCCATTGAATTGATTCGTTAACCTGCTCAGATTGCGGCTGTCCTAATTGCATTTGTGCAGGTTGAATCCCGACAAAATACACATCAACTTGAATATTTCCGCAGACCATATCAACAAATAGGCGAGGCGACAAGGTATGTGTCGAGAGGACAAACGAGTCTAATTGCTCAGGTTTGAATATATTGATGGTCCCTGCAGACGCTGCGAAGTCGATAGCGTCTATTATCAGCAGATTCTGCGGAGCTTTTTTTATGATTTTCCGGATGTAATTTTCAGGCACGGTGCCGGCATCTATGACCTCGGCACAGACTTTGCCCCTAAGCTGCTCACAGACCAGCGGTCCTGCCCCGTCGTCACCCTTTAGTGTATTGCCGATGCCGACAATGACCGTTGACGAGTTGCGTAGTTTGTTTAACTGTTCAGAAAGTTCTTTGTTGTAACCCATAAAAGTTTTTACGTATATGGTTTGTCTTGTGTTATGTGCAGACTACATGCGCTACAAAATAGGGTATATGCCGGCGATATGCAATCCGGAATTTTACAGCCGGATATTTAATTGGCATTTACACTTGGGGCATAAAATCCGCATAAAATCGCTTGGTCGGAATTCCTCATCAGCTTGTTGCTGGATGCCTTGGGGTTTTGTAAGCAGGTCGCCGCTTTTGGCAATTAGTAGAGCAGGATTGGTATAGGCCAGCGGCCCGAGTTTCTCATAAAGCCATATCAGATGCTTTTTGGTCCCTATTATTGCTCCACACTTTTCGCACATTTGAAGCTCATATTCGTTGGTTTCAGCCGTGCTTTCTCTATCCAAAGTAGCCAAATCCCATTCGTTTGACAGCTTTATACCAGTTTCTGTAGTGCAATTATCGCTGCAATTACCGCAGAAGATGCAGGTATCATATCGAAGGGTGATTTTTCTGACCGGAGTCTCAGCTTCAGTGTCCTCACTTTGAGTCAGTGCTTCCGTTGGGCAGACATTTACGCATGCGCCGCAGCCGATGCAGGTGTCGAGGTCGAATTCCGGTTTGCCTCTATACTTTTCAGGAACCACACAGGGCTCAGCCGGAAAACGGGTGGTAAAACGCGGCGAAAAGACCGCTATGACGGCTTCTTTTAATTCTCTTAACTTCGGCAGACGCAATTCTATACTCCTTCTTTTGTCTATTAACCATGAACTACGAACTATGAACTTTTTTTGCCCTCTTCTTCTGCATATTTGTCGACAACGCTGTTTTCCCACAGTGGCACGCCTGAAGCATAAGAACCTTTGGCGATGGCGTGTGCGGCCGTGGGCGATGTTATCAATATAAAAATGGCGCAGATTATCGCTTTGGCGCTTGTGGGTCCTGTTGCGCTGATGAGGGCTACGCCGATTAACAACAAAATAGTGCCGAGTGTTACGCACTTGGTTGAGGCCTGCAGACGGTTGTAGACATCGGGAAAGCGGACCAGGCCTATACAGCCGAATATATCAAACAAAATCCCGATTATAACCAGTATGTATCCTATAATATCAGTCATCGAAAGTTCGGCCCTCCAAAAACTTAGCCAGTGCTATGGTCCCGATAAAGCTTAATAGTGCCCAGGCAAGAGCGACGTTGAGATAAAAATCTTTCTTGGTAATCAGCCCGATGAGAGCACAAAAGCCGACTATGACGATACCCAGTATATCAATAGCTACTGTCCTGTCGGGGGCGCTTGGGCCGCGACCTATTCGATATAGGCAGAGAAAGCAGCATATGAACAAGCCGATAAAAAATATTTGAAACAATGCGGTCATAGTCACCTCTTTTATTCGAATATTTTCTGCAAAAACCACTCAAACCTTTGAGCAATCAATTTCGTTGCCTCCTCCACATCGTCGGATTTTACGTTAATCCAGTGGATATACAAAAAGCCGTCATCGGTTAAATCTATGGTCAGTGTACCGGGCGTTAGAGTAATCGAATTTGCCAGGGCCGTAATTCCGGACAGTGTTTTCAGATTGGTCTTGATTTTTACGATTCCGGGTCTTATCGGCATCTTGGGGTGCAGGGCGCGATAAACAACATCAAAGTTGGCTTTGATTATATAATAGAAAAAAACGGGTATATAAACGAGCGTCCAGAATATTCGCACTGGTGAAATAAATACTATATGTTCCTGAGGCAGTATCTCATGAAACAGAATAGACACGATAAGAGCCGCTATCAGACCTGCGATGATAACCTGGACATCCATCTTGCCGTCAACAAAGGGCCAGGTAAGCAGCACCCACACTATAAATGCCAAAATGAAATAAACTAACCGCCTCATATTGTTTTGTCCTTTGAGTTTCCCGTTACATTCCAATTACATTAGCCGAATACGAAACACCGTCAACCAGTACTTTCGCGGCAGGCTCAAGAATACCGGCCCTCAGCGCAGGTACTAACAGCAGCAAGCCCATCAGCACACATAAGCAGGCCAAAAACACCATTGCAGCGAGCATAGAGCCTCTGTTTTCTTTTATTTCCTGCAGGTTCTCAGGCAGTTCGCCGAGGAACGCATATCTTTGAACCTTCAGGTACATTATTAAAGTGCATAAACTAACGAAAACAATTATTGCCGCCACCCAGTAAAAATGGGCTTGAACCGCCGCGATTACCAGAATCAGCTTGCTCCAGAAGCCGCTGAAAGGAGGAATACCGGCGATGGATGCTGAAGCAACAGTGCAGGTTGCTCGCGTTACCGGCAATTTCTCAGCCAGTCCGCCCATTTCTTTCAGTTGTCTTGTGCCCGTTGACATCTGGACTGACCCGCTGGTTAAGAATAACAGGGACTTGTAAACCGAGTGGTTGACCAGGTGAAACAGACCACCAAGAATAGCCAACGAAGCCCAGGCCACGTTGCCGTTTCTGGCAATGATAAGACCGCCGAGACCGATACCAAGAATCACATAACCTACCTGGCTTATGCTCGAGTAGGCCATCAGACGCTTTAGGTCCCACTGTCCTATAGCCAGAAAAGCACCGGCAACCATACTCACAAGGCCCAGCACTATCAGCAGCCATCCCATTGGGATAGAGATACCAAAAACGTTAAAGACCACGCGGGCAAGGGCATATACACCGAGAGTTTCGATTAGCACACCGGAAAGCATGGCCGAAATCGGGGCGGGAGCCGATGGGTGTGCATCGGGCAGCCAGGCGTGAAACGGTACTAAAGCAGCTTTCAGGCCAAAGCCGACAACAAATAAACTCAGGGCAAAAGTCAGACCAATATTTAAACCGGAATTCTGAATTGCCCTGCTGATGTAGGCCATGTTAAGCGAGCCGGTGTTGCCGTATACAAGGGCAACCGCAAAGAGAATAAATATCGAACCAATGCTGCCCAGGACCATATACTTGAAAGATGCCTCGAGTTCTTCGTGCTCACAGCCAAAGCCGACAAGGGCGTAGGATGCCAGCGAAGCAATTTCCAGAAATACAAAAAGATTGAAGATGTCGCCTGAAAGTGCTACACCATTCATACCCGCGACCATAAGCATAAACAGACTCAGATATTTTGACTTCGCAGTGTATTGCTCCATATATCTTATGCTGAAGAACATTACCGCACTGCTGACAACACTAATAGCCAGAAGCAGAAGAGAGCTTAGGCCGTCAAGTACAAGATTAATTCCAAGCGGGATGGACCACCTGCCTACTTCATAGACGCGGGTTTGCCCGATAGAAGCAATGGCCAGCACGAGCAGTGAGATTGTTGCCAGATTGGCCAAAAACGTTGCGATGGTTTTGCCTTTTTTGCCGAAAATCGGAAGCAAAAACGCCGTGACTAAAGGGATAGCAACAAAAGCAGGCAGCGGTACAATCATCCTTTTAGTCTCCTTATTTGAGTAATGTCGAAGGTACCGTATTTCTCGTATGTTCTAATACAGATTGAAATCATAAGTGCTAATGAACCCAAACTAATAACAATAGCTGTGAGAACCAGGGCCTGGGGTAAGGGGTCAACAGAACTGTTTAGAAAACCAGCGGCGATTTGCCCAGTCTCTGTGTCAAGCTGGCCCCTGGAGACTATTGGTGCTGTGCCGCCGGTTCGGAATCCAAGCATAATCAGGAAAAGGTTGACGGCATACTCCATAATCATTATGCCGATTACAATCTTTACCATATTTTTCTTGACGACCGCACAGTACAGCCCAATCATAAACAGCAAAAAGCATAGCGTATAAAGCATAAGGTTTTATTCCTTCCCATTAGCTGACGTACCAGGCTTAAAATCTTTACAGCAGATTGAGAGAGTAAGAATTACTAAAAATAGTGACGCACCGACCTTCAAACCAATAGCGATATTTGATAACGGTATAGTACCTGCACTTATAAGCCTGAATTCGTAATCTGTGCCCATTAAGTATTTTTGGTGGATAAAATTCCAGAAAAAGCTGCTCGCACCATAGAGCAGACCGCAAAGTGCTATCGCTGCAAAGAGCAGAGCGCCGGCGCAATCAAGTTTTGACGCTACAGGCAGGGAAAGATTTTCCTCTACAAATTCCCTGCCGAATGCAAGCATAAGCAGTACATAGGAAGCGGCCAGGATCACGCCGCCCGCGAATCCGCCGCCAGGGGTAAGATGACCGAAAAGAATAATATAGATGCCGAAAAGAAAAATGAGCACCTTGACCCAACTGCTGATGGTCTTTACTATTATCGTCATACCTTTCACCCCGTTAGAGATTCTCTCTTGTTGCACTGCGTTAGAATTTTGCTGTTCTTGTTCCATATTATTACCTTTTGTTACTGCATATTATCTCGTTAAAACACTTCTAACGGGGTTTATTCGTCCGGGTCCTCCAGCAGTTTTTTAGATTTTCTTCTTAGAATCACAGTGGCCCCGATAATAGATGTAAACAGCACAGTTGCTTCGCCTAATGTGTCGTAGGCACGGAAGTCCAGGATGACCGAAGATACAAGATTCGCTGCTCCTGTTTTCTGCATGCCCTCGCTGATATAGGTTTGGGATGCGGCATCAGGAGCCTGGGCAAAGATGGGGGTTCCGAAAGCGGGCAGCGTTTCAAAAACCCTTATGCCGGCCAGGAATATCACGAAGATAATTACCACCGAGACAACTACACCGAAAAATTCTCTGTCGCCGCTGATGAAGGTTCTGTCCCGGGAAATAGTAGCACGTATAAGGATAATTAAACCTAAAACTTCGACAACAATCTGGGTTATTGCGATATCCGGTGCCCGCAGAAAAAGAAACATAAGTGAACCGCCGAAGCCGATTGCGCCGACACATATCACGGAGCTGAGCAGGTCGTTGGTTTCGACCGCAATAACCGCCGCGATTATTATAAACAGCAGTAATATATAAAACATTTCCATAATCTACCTCACCAGATTTTACACACTACAAACAGGACGATTAAAAGCCCCAGAGTTACCCACGTCAGGTACATCGGAAGCACGCCGCTATGGAGCCATCGAAGGAAACCTGTCAGGCTCAGACCGCATCTTCCACCTTGATTATATAGGTCGAAGTAGCCCTTTTCCTGGCCGGTGTAGAGTTGTTTTAGGCCGCCCATCGATGAAACCGTCTTGTAGAAGTGAGTTCCGGGTATCCTCATGTCTTCATTAGACTGCACTTCGCCGCAGGTCCAGGTGGGCACGATTCTGACCTTTCTTGAGACAAAGCTGGCAAATAATATCAGCAGGCCAAGGCCGACTCCGAGTGCTATCAGAGCGGTGGCGAGAATCGAGTCCCAGGTGCCGCTGAAAATTGCTGCATCCGGTGCTATATTTAGAGCGGGGTAAATGAACATCTTCAACGGTACGTGATAAAAGATGCCGAAAAAGACACACAGTGAAGCAAGTATTATCATAGGGCCGGTCTGTAATGGTGACACTTCTTTGACGTCTTTTAGCTCGTCCGGCAGGCGGGATAAGAATATCGAGTGTAAGAGTTTTACAAATGATGCCAGAGTAAGCGCACTTCCGAACATTGCCGCGACCAGCCATATTGGCCATAGCCGGGCTGCTGCGCCGGCCTGTTCCGTCCCCATCTGGATTATGCCCTGATAAACCATCCATTTCGAGACAAATCCATTGAGGGGTGGTATACCGGAAATACTAAGAGCCGCTATCAGACAGGTGACAAAAGTTATCGGCATTTTCTTTCCAAGGCCGCCCAGTTTGTCCAGTTCCGCCGTTCCGGCTGCTTGCTCGGCCGCACCTCCGCACAGGAACAAACAACATTTATATATGGCATTGTTCAGCATATGGAATATGCCGCCGGCAATACCTACGGGTGTCATCGTTGCTATACCAAGAATCATATAGCCGACCTGGCTGATGGCGTGATAGGACAGCAGCTTTTTGAGATTGTGCTGGACCATCGCAACCATCACGGCAATAATAATCGTGGCTGCGCCGATAAGTGTCAGAATGACTGTTAAAGCCCCGGATTGAAGCGCGAATATACCATTGTTGGGCCTTACAATTACTACCAATAAATAGATCCCCAGCAGTTTATCTATCGCGGCGGGTAAAAGTGCCATTACAGACACAGGGGCGTATTCTCCGCTGGTGGGAAGCCATGTATGTAAAGGCAGCGCGCCTGCCTTTGTAATCGCGGCCGTCAAAAGAAGTAAGAATGCTATAATTGGGATTGAGGAAGTTGTTGCTACGGGCCCTTTTGCAATTTCAGAAATAACAAAGGTCCCGGTAAGTGTCCATACCATAAGGATTCCGAGCAGGAACGCGGCATCGGAAACGCCTATCATTGCAAAGCTCTTTGTCGCTGCGAAATTGGAATTTTTCCCGCCTGTCGTTATCAAAAGATACAGCGAAGCGGTAACGATTTCCCAGAATATCAGTAAAAACAGTAAATGGTTGGAAATCAGTATTCCTGCTGAACCGCCTATTGTAAGCAGAATGGCGCCGTAATAGATGTTCGTATTCTTTATTGCGTGAGTCTTTAATGAATACAGGGTTATCAGCAGGCCGAAGCCCATAGCGAACATCAGTATAAATGCCCCTAACGGCCTGGCGCTTAGTAATAAGTCTAACTTCACATTGTTTATTTGCAGAACGGAGAAGCTATAGTCAAGTGGCGCCAGAGAAAATATACGAATGGCCAGCGCAAATGAAACCACCGAAATAATCAAAGTCAGCGCTTTGGAAAGAGGCTTTATCGTGTCTGGCAAAAACAGCAGAACAAAACCCACGGCCAGAGGTAAAAAGACCAACATTGCCAGAGTCGTATCCAATTTATATATCCTCCAACTTCAGTTCCGGTGCACCAAGTTCCTTCTTTAACCTCGCCGTTTTCTCACGACTAAATTTCAGCAGTGCATCATAGTTGTGTATAACATTATTCCGGCTATCAACAACGGCCATTCTCTCGGTGCAGCTATAGCACGGGTCGACCGCCGCGAGTGTAATTGTAACGTCAGCAACGTGCTGGCCGATGCACGAGGCCCTGAATGAAGGTACATTAACGTAACTGGGCGCTCTGACCTTGTGGCGGACCGGCCTGTTTCCGCCGTCGCTGCGGACATAATGGAATGTCTCACCTCTTGGCGCCTCAGTATGACCAACCGCTTCGCCGGGCGGAATCTCTTTGACCTCGGCAGCAATAGGCCCACCAGGAAGCTTCTTTACTGCCTGCTTTATTATCTTAACTGCTTCAAGGGTTTCGAGAAGACGAACAACCGCCTTGGCAAAAACATCGCCTTCAGGTTGGGTAATTACATTCCAGTCCAAATCAGCATACATGGCATAAGGGTCGTCGGCTCTAACATCAATAGCAACGCCGCTGCCTCTTGCTGTCGGGCCCGTTACCGCATATTGTATAGCGTCTTCCTTTTTTAATACACCTACTCCTTTGAGCCGGGCGTGCAGAACAGGGTCGTCAAGCACTGCCTTGGTGAGCATCTCCACCTTTTTTTCGATTAGGTCCAGATCTTTCAATATTTTGGGTATCAGCTCGTTGGGAATATCTTCACGGCAGCCGCCGACTTTCACATTTCCATAGTTGTTTCGGTTTCCGGTGATTTCTTCAAGCAGGTCAAGCACCGGCTCACGATACCTCCATGCCCACATAAAGACAGTGTCATAACCTATAAAGTGGCCTGCCAAGCCCACCCACAGCATATGGCTGTGGATGCGTTCAAGCTCGTTTATAATCGTCCGCACATACAGGGCACGTTCGGGCGGCTTTATGCCTGCAAGCTCTTCCACAGCCTGCACGTACGCTAAAGGATGCGAAGCTGAGCAAATTCCGCAGATGCGCGATACCAAAAGCGGGACCTGGTCAAACTGCAGTGATTCGCTGATTTTTTCTATGCCGCGATGGTTGTAAGATATTCGCATGTCAATATCGGTTACGATTTCGCCATCGAGGGTTAGCTGGAAAAATTCCATCTCTTCCTGCAGAGGATGAAAAGGCCCAACCGGAAGAACCGGCTTCGACAGTTGGACGGTTCGTCGGGCGGGTGATTGCGATTGAACCATAGGACAGGCGGGCGGCTCACCATCCGGTCGGTCCGCCGGCTTCTTCGAATCTTTCCGCAGCGGATAAACACCTTCAGGCCAGTCGTCAGCCAGAATCAATCGCCTCATATCGGGATGATTATTAAACTCGATTCCCAATATGTCGTGTATCTCGCGTTCTATCCACTCCGCAGCAGGCAAAAACGGCGCGATAGATTCAATCGCCGGCTTTTCGCGGTCGCGGATGAAGGCTTTCAAAGTAATCACACAACTGGTTTGGTCATACGCATAATGGTAGAGCACTTCGAAGCAATCGTCGGAGTCTATACCCGTAGCAATCACAAATCTTAAAGGCACTTCTTCAAATAGAAATTTATTCACGGCATAAGCATTTTCGGACTCGCACGAAAGGTATATTCTATTGTCCAATGTTTGCTCGAATGCAAAGAGCTTGTCTTTTATATCTGACAATCTGTTATTTAGTTCTTCCTGGTTCATAATTCCTTCTGGCTTATAAAACGGACAATGCTGTTACTACACCGGATATAATTGCTTCAGGTTTTGGCGGGCAGCCCGGCACATAGGCGATAATCGCATTAGGGTCAATTTCTTTGATTATTTTATCTACCGGCCCGACCATATGATAACCGGTAGTAAATATTCCTTTGTCGCAGGCGCAGGCACCGATTGCAAAGACAACACAGGGCTTCGATGTTTGGCGATACACTTCTCGCAGTCGCGGTGCTGCCTGGCGGGTTACGCCGCCGGTCACCAGCAAAGCGTCGGCGTGCCTGGGTGAGCCGACTAATTTGATACCTAACCTCTCAACGTCAAACTTCGGCGTCAGTAAATCAACAATCTCGATATCGCAGTTGTTGCACGCGCCGGTATTAACGTGGAATACCCACACCGATTTTTTCAATGACCATATTTTCCAGCTCATAAGTCTACCTTACAGCCAACTGATGCCATAATAATTACCGATTACCGCTAAGATAATTGCCACTGCCATAACGACACCGCAGTAGGACCAGAAAAACTTCATTGCCTGGTCGATGCGGACTCGGGGATTGGTGTTTTTAATTAGAATCAACAAAACCAGTACTATAACGTATTTAACGATTCCCGCCCAAAAGGCCCCTGTGAAACCGCCGAGAAACACAGTTACCAAGAACAGCGGCAGTGCCACAAGCAGCATTGCATGAACGAGTTTCCAGACAGCCAGAAGTGCCCCGGAATATTCCATAAGCACGCCGCTACCAAGCTCCGTTTCCGCCTCGGCTATATCAAACGGCACAAATCCGAGTTTCGCCTGAACACACAATAACGCCACCAAAAACGCCAGTAATCCTGATATGCTCAGAACCGGCGTCTGTTCGGCAATAGCGGCTAAACTGAGCTGTCCGCCGCTTTTTATCAGAACTACTATCAATGCCAGAACCAGTGACAGCTCGTAGCCCATTACAAGTTTCATTTCCCGGCTTGTGCCAAGCGAGGCGTGAGGGCTGGCACTGGCGCTGCTGCCAAGAATCAATGCCAGTGAGGGCAGCACCATCAGGTAAATTGCTACGATAAGGTCACCAACAAATAGCTTTGTTGGGTCAATGGTTATCCGCCAAAGCATTGTCGATAGTAATAACGCCCCCGAAAGCCCGACAACAGGCGCCACCTGAAAGACAACTCGTTGAGCCGCCTCGGGGATAAGCACTTCCTTACCCATCAGTTTTGCCACATCATAGAATGGCTGAAAGAACGGCGGCCCAACTCGCCACTGAACCAGAGCGCTGACCTTGCGAACTATCCAGGAAGCGACCAGCCCCAAACATACAGTGAACACAAAGCCCGGAAAAATTAATAACCAGAATAAGTTTTGTATTGCCTGCGTCATTTCTTTGCCTTTTCCTTGTCCCTCAAAAATGGCTCCCAGAGGATACCACCGGCAACTTTTACAACAACATCTTCGAAAACTTCCGTAAGGTCCTTTTCTTTTGCTGTGTCAACATCCCTGTAGTCTATACTTCCGTCCTTAGAGGTAGTAACGCATAATGGTTTTTCACCTTCTCCCAGCCGGCCTCTGCATACATCGCAAACGCTGCTTGGAAAAGGTATTAAATCCGTGTATATAGTGCCGAACGGGCAGGCTATCGCACAGGTGCCGCAGCCCGTGCACAACATATTTGCACGTTTGAGAGTGCCGGAGTCCCCATCCTCGGTTGGCTCTTTCTCTAATGCCCCGTTAGGACAGGCTTTAACACAAGGCGCGGTTTCGCACTTGCGGCATATCAGGGCGAAACGAATCATTTCCAGCAGTGAATCAATCCCCTTGTTGCCGGGATGATGCTTGTATGAACACCGCGCGCCGGATTCGCCCTGAAGTTTGCATTTTGCCAAATCGATTATTAACTTCGCACCCATAATTCCCGTTCCGTATCTTTAATTCTCTTTAAGCCCAAATGTCTCGGTATCCCTTTACCTGTTCGTATGTAAAAACAGGGCCGTCCTTGCAGACGTAATATTTGCCTATCATACAATGGCCGCATTTGCCGAACCCGCAGCTCATGTTCTTTTCCATTGAAAGATAAATGTCCTTGGCTGCAAATCCAAATTCCTGTAATTTTAAGGTGGCGAATTTCATCATAATCGGCGGGCCGCAGACCACTGCAGCGGCATTGTTAATATTAACGTCTTTTGGGTCAAGTATCGTGGTAACTACGCCTACGTTGTCCTTCCAGTCGCCCTTTGCCTCGTCGACGGTAAGTTTCAAATCAACGCCGGATATTTTCTGCCAGGAGCCGAAAAGAGTTTTTTTGTAAATAAAATCGTTCGGCGTCTTGGCTCCGAACCGGCAGACCACGGATTTGAAATCCTTTATTCTTTCGACCAGTGTCAAAAATAGTGACCTTATCGGCGCCAGACCTACGCCGCCGCCGACGATATAAACTTCTTTGCCGACATACTCGTCGATTGGATAACCGTTGCCGTATGGCCCGCGAATCCCGACTTTTTGCCCTTTTTTGCACTTGTGAAGTAGAGCTGTCACCCGACCGGCTTTCATAATCGTAATTTCCATCTTCTCGGTCTGGCTCGGAGACGAAGAGGGCGTAAAAGGTGCTTCTCCTTCGCCGGGCAGGGTCAGTTCCACAAATTGGCCTGTCTCGAACTTGAAGGGTTCTTCCGGTACAACAACAAAGCTTTTAATCGTCGAAGATTCATCTATAATCTCAACGATTTCGCCGTTTATAGGTTGATAAGGATTCTTGTTCATTTTGAAACTTTTGCCTTTTTCTTGTCTTTTCCCTTAAGTTCTTCATTCAGTTTCTTCAGGGTTTCCCGCATATCGATTCCGCCGGCACAGGTATCTATACATCTGCCGCAGCCGATACACATAGTGAGGCCGTATCGTTCAAAAAAGTATACAAACTTGTGCATAAGACGGTGTTTAATCCTGTCGCCGATCATCTTACGAGGATTTTGGCCTCCTGCTACTTCCGCATAGGCGAGCCTTAGACAACCATCCCACATCTTCATCTTGGCAAAGTAATCCTTTTGCTTGGTATCGTAGAGATAAAAACAGTGACAGGTAGGGCATATCCTTGTGCATCCCTGACATTCCACGCAATCTTTGGCGTCCTCGTCAAAGACCTCGGAATCCTCACCGCTTTCGACTATCTCCTTGAGCGGCATATCAAGATGGTATTTGGCGTTGATTTCCTCGATTTGCCTTTGTGTCGCGGCCCTGTTTTCGTCTCGTTTGGCTAAAAGGGCGTCAGTGACATCGCTGAAGTTCTCGGAGTATTTATCTATAAAATCCTGTCCCTTTTGCGAGCCGGCTTCTATGATGAAGCCTTCGTTTATTTCCGAAACGTTCAAATCAAAACCGCCTTGTGCAAAGGGCTGGCCGCCGGTAAAAATGCAGAAGCAGCTTTCGCCCGGCTCGAAGCAGTCCGATGAGATTGTAAACATATTCTCACGACGATTTATATACAGCGGGTCGCGAAACTCCTCCTCGGTGAAAACCTTGTCCAGAATCTCGATAGAACGCAAATCACAGTCCTTAAGCCCGAAAACGGCAAATGGCTGTATTTGCTCCGGCTCAGCAGGCTCCGGAAAAATCGCGGCAAGCTCACACACCGGAAACAAAAATTCCTTTACATTCGAACAGGGGCGTATGTTGTTAAGCTCTACCGCAGCCTCCGAGGAAGGGTCATATTTTGTGTATATAAAATGCTCGTCGACCTTCTTCGGAACATAAAGCTCCATCTGCTTGGCGACAGTATCCAGAAACGGCTTTAATTGTCTTATAAATCCGGCTTTCATTTTTCACTTTAGAATAAGAACATGAAATTTATGAAAATTACAAGTCAAAATCCAGAACTTTTTTACATATTTTGAAATTTAATTTTGCGTTTTTTACCTTTCAATTTTTACTGTTTCAGTTTGCCGGCATATAGTACGGCAGCCGAGCCAGGTCCATCGCAATGTCAATAGTTATTACCTTAACTTTTTTGGGAACTGTTATATGGCACGGCGAAAAATTCAAAATCCCTCTTACTCCAGCTTTAACCAGCGTATCGGCTGTGTTTTGGGCAGATTCGCGTGGAACCGCAATAATCGCAAGGCTGATTCTTCGTCTTTTCAAAGTACGTAGTTTTGAACTATCTTCAATCGTAAGATACCCTTTTTTTCTGCCGATCTTTTTGGGATCGCTATCGAAAGCAGCAGCGATACTGAAGTCATATATCCCAAACCCGGGATATGCTAAAACAGCCGAACCAAGATTACCAACTCCGACCAGGGCCGCCTTCTTTATAACATCGAGTTTTAGAATCTTCTTAACCTGCTTGGCCAGCTTCTCAATATTATAGCCCACTCCCGGTGTCCCGAAGGCCCCAAAGTAGGAAAAATCCTTTCGTATCTGCCAGGCGTTAACACCGAGAAAGTCCGCCAAATTGTGGCTGGATACGCTTTTGCGGCCTTCTTCAGACAAAAACGTCAGACCTCTCAGATAAACAGGCAGTCGCCTGATAGTCTCATCCGGTATCCTGTGGTACCTCATAAATTATACCGAAAAGTTCGTGCTTGTGTTCACATTCGCAAGTAACTGTATTCACAATCTACAATATTTTTGGTGGGGCTGTCAACAAAAATCATATCTTTGGCCAAAAATATTCTTTTGCTTAATCTCTTTGCAGATAGTAATTTATATTCTTATTATCGAAAAAAGGCCAAAAAAAGAGATTTATTTATAATATCACTCCTTTGTTTGATGGAAAATGGCGCAAGAACGGGAAATAAATATTACAATCGTTATTTTCCAAAAACCTGTTAGTTTGAGTAATCTGGTTTGAAGTCGGAGAAGTTAAAATGGGCAAATATGGTTACACGAGGCGGGATTTTCTAAAGGCCGTAAGTTTGGGAGCAGCGTCACTGACATTACAAGGATGCGCAAGTGCAGCTCAACAGATTAGAGACGGCTCATCACAGCAAAAACCGAATTTCGTCTTAATTTTAGTCGACGACCTCGGCTGGCGGGATGTCGGCTGTTACGGCCCCGCCTCAAGCGGCTTCTATGAAACGCCGAATATCGACAGGCTCGCCGCCGGTGGTATGCGTTTTACCGATGGCTACGCTGCCTGTGCAGTATGCTCTCCGACACGGGCCGCTGTTATGACGGGCCGATACCCTGCCCGACTCGGCGTCACAGACTGGATACGGTCACGCTTCCAGGCCGGAAAAATACCTGATGATAAGAAAAATCCCACCGAATACGTGGGAGGTAAAAACAAAAAATTGCTTTGCCCTCCGAACGCGTTATGGATGGAGCTGCAGGAAATTACCATCGCCGAAGCCCTCGATTCAGCCGGTTATACATCCTGTCACATCGGAAAGTGGCACCTGGGCTCCGATGACTGGTACCCGGACAAGCAGGGCTTCGATTTTAATATCGGCGGTTGTGATTTTGGCCAGCCGCCGAGTTACTTTGACCCATATTTTCGAAAGGGACAGGGACAAATACCTACGCTCACCCCACGCCGAAAAGGCGAGTATCTCACCGACCGCGAAGCCGATGAAGCGGTCGGCTTTATCCGTCGGCACAAAGATAAGCCCTTCTTCCTTTATATGGCCCACTATGCGGTCCACACCCCAATCCAGGCCAAAGAGGACCTGACCGAAAAATACCGCGACAAACCTCGATATGGCCAGAAAAATCCCGCTTACGCCGCGATGATTGAGAGCGTTGACAATGCCGTGGGCGCAATCTGTTCGACACTTGATGAGCTTGACCTGGCGGAAAACACTGTCGTTATCTTCACCAGCGACAATGGCGGGCTTTCAAACGTCACCAACAACGCTCCTCTCCGCGCCGGCAAGGGCTATCCATACGAAGGCGGCATCCGTGTTCCTGTAATTGTTCGTTGGCCGGGTGAAATCAAGCTGGGCTCGATAAGCCGCGAGCCGGTTACCAGCGTCGATTATTTCCCGACTATCTGTGAAATTGCCGGTGTTCAACTGCCGAAGGACCGTTCTATCGACGGCCTATCGCTTATTGAGCATCTCAAATCCAGCGGTGAAAAACAGCTTTCCCGCAGTGCTATCTTCTGGCATTTTCCCCATTATCGCGGCAATATTGTGCCATACAGCATCATCAGGGACAGCGACTTCAAGCTTATAAAGCGATACGAGGGCAAGGTTTATGAACTCTTTAATCTAAAGACCGACCTGTCGGAAAAGAACGACCTCTCCGACAAAATGCCGGGGAAGGTCAAAGAACTCAACGCAAAATTGAGCAAATGGCTTCAGGCAGCCGGTGCCAAGCTCCCAAAACCAAATCCCAATTATGGCTTATAACCAGCGCATTTCATAACTACTTTAATGACAAATACATATATCTCTGTGTTCTCTGTGAACTCTGTGGCTTTGGTAAATTCGGGGCAGAAGAATTGAGAAAAAAGACCTTATTGACCCAAATAATACCAGGCGGTATTATTACAATTACAAGTGGCAGGTATTATGCGAATATAACGGCTCCGATACGCTGCAGAGGACCTTTATCTACGGCAATTACATCGATGAGGTCCTGTTAATGAAAGTCGGCGAGAATGACTATTACTATGTCCATGACCATCTCTATAGCCCGGTAGCCCTTGTTTTCCCAAACGGAACCGTCCTTGAACGCTACGAATACGATGCTTATGGCAATCCCGCTATATGGAACGCCGACTTTACAACCGAAAGGGCTAATTCAAATTACGGCAATCCGTACTTGTTTACCGGCCGGAGAGTGGATATACTGGATTCCGGCTCTCTGAAAATTCAATACAACCGCAACCGCTACTACGACTACTACACCGGAAGATGGCTGACATATAGCCAACCGGATTACGAAATACGAGACAAGCCTTACTAAAACTTAGTCTTAATAGGCACGGAACCTTTTTCGTTGGCCATGGCCATGAAAGATTTTATCTCTTCCAGCATCTTTCGCATCTCCTCGCTGGTTTCCACTAAGCTTTCGTATAATTGCGCATCGTTTACGAGCTTGCCGGCAGAGCCCTGGCCGCTGTTTATTTTGTCTATGGTTACCCGCATCGACGCCAGCGTTTTATTTAGTTCTTCGCTCGTTGTGGTGGTAGCGGTGACGAACTTATTAATGTCTTTCTCAAAATTTTGAAGGATTGTAGTGCCAGTTGTAGAGAATTTCCGAAGCTCTTCTAACATATCTGAAGCTTTCTTGGACGCGTCAGACAAATTAGCCATAATCGACTTAAAGTTGGTTTTAGTATTGGGGTCGCCTACAACATCATTGAGGTTCTTTGTAAGAGTGGTTATTATCTCAATCAGACCCTCGAATTTTTTCTGGCTTTCTTCCGGGAAAAATTCACTGGTCATACCGATTGAGCCCTGAAGCCACATATCTTTGACCAGATATATTGTCTCTGGCTGGTTCGGGTCGTGCGGCGGAGCCGGCAAAGCATCGGGATTAACCTTAAGTTCGATATAGCTGCTGCCCAGCCCACGGGTCATCAGTTTCACCTCAACATTAGAGGGAATATTAGCGTATTGTTTGTTAATACTGAGAACGATTACTGTCTGATGATATTCCTTGCCCGTGTTCAGGTCTCGGCGTATCTTCGGCGCCATAACCTCTGTTACATTGCCGATGCGGTAGCCGCTGAGATAAACATCGGTATCTCTTTGCACTCCCATCGCTGTGGGGAACTGAACGAACACTTGATATGAGCCGAGTTTACTGATGACCCCCGGTAAATCCTGAAACTTGAATATCAGCCATACCAGTGCACTTAAGGAGCCTACTACAAAAATACCTACTATAATATTGCGCTTTCTTTCGGTGGTTTCGTAATTACTCACTTTTTGATTCCTTTCAAATGGGTCCGGCCTTCCAGAAACAGTTCCCTTATCGCACGCAGCGGATAGCCGCTTTTATTAAGTTTCCTTATCAACTTAATCCGTTCAATACTTTTCTCGTCGAACAGCCGTCGGCTGGTCGGCGTAACTTCCGTCGGTTCAAGCAAACCCACCATAAGGTAGTATTGCAGAGACTGGCGGGAAATGCCAGCTTTTTTTGCGGCTGCTCCTATTGACATCAATTTTTTATTATTCACTGTTTCACCGTTACGTCATCTGATGCCTTGGCCTGATTGACCAGAGCAAGCAAAGATGACCTTACCTGCTCAAATGTCAGTTGCTTTACCGCCTTTTTCGCCGCTGATTTATCTGATTTTTCCCCGCTGCGAGAAATCATAAGCACGTAATCAAAGTTGGCAGGTATCTGGTCCTGGCTTTGACGAAAAGCTTCTCTCAACAGCCGTTTTAATCGGTTACGCACGACCGCGCTGCCCCAGAATTTGCCGACAGAGACGCCCAGTCGCGGATAGCCGCAATCGTTTTTGGCCATATACAGCGTAAGCACTCCGTTGCTGACGCGCAGACCACGACCCAAAACGTCTTTGAACTGACTGTTACGAACCAGTCTCCTGTTTTTCGGGAAAGTGAACAGCTTCACAATTATGCCGCTTAAATTTTTCTTGTTTTTTTTGGTTATAGACCGCTAAACCGCTGTCCCTTTTGCCATAGCCATTTCGTCTGCCGTCTTGCGTTTCTGCAAAACTTCGGCACTTATTTTACGCAGCGCTTTGTGATAGTCCAGAACACCAACAAGCTCATCGCTTTCGTCACTGGCTACCACCGGCATATTTTCTATATTATATTTTCTCATCCATTCCATCGCCTCCTCAAGGGATTTGTTCGGTGTTGTTTTATCTCGTACAGGCTCGGCAATGTCAAAGGCAAGCAGCCAGCCGGCAAATTCCCTGTTCGCAAACATCTCCTTAATATCGGGGATAGTGATCACCCCAATTATCCGAGATTGACCGTCAATGACCGGATAATAAATATTCTCAGACGTGCTGAATACCTTAAGAATCTGTTCCAACAGCAGGTCTTGTGGAATACTTGTCGGTTCCGCATCCATAATGTCAGAAACTTTATAAATCTTTATCAGGTCCTCTTCTGTAATATTCAGACCTACTTCGCCCGCCTTTTTTACGCCCACCTTGACCAGCATTGGTCCAAGTATCTCCATCAAAAACGTCGCTGTCATTACGACCATGATAATAGTATGCCCGAGAACCGTATTGATCTGTTGGCTGGCCAGGATTGCAAGACCAATAGCTACGCCGGCCTGGGGAAGCAGACAAATTCCAAGATACTTGCGAACCGCAATCGGAGCATGGGAATACCTGGCACCGAACCACGAACCGAACATCTTACCGGCTGCTCTGAAGAGTGTGTACACGCCTATCATTATAATCATCCAGAAGCCTAATTTGCCGAATTGCATGTGGGCGCCGGCGAGTACAAAGAATGCGGTATAAACAGGGGGCGAGAATTTTTCGACAAGCTGAAAAGTGCCCTTACTCTGGCGGGGCATTAAGTTGGCAATTGTTATACCAAGCGCCATAGCCGGCAAAATCGGGTCGATTTTAGGTATCATTGAAATGCCGACAACGAGCAAGAGACAGCTAATCGCAAATTCCAGGATTTTATCTTCGGCTCTTACAAACTTTAAAAGATAATAAAGCAGCACACCTGCCAAAAACCCCAGCACGATGGCTCCGAGAATTTCAGCCAGCAATATAAGTGTTGTGTTTAATACCGAGCTTTGGCCTGTGCCCATAAGTGCCTTGGCTCCTGTTGCCGCGCCGCGGTAAAGCAGCAGCGCCAGAGCATCATCCATTGCCACGATAGCCAGAATCGTTGCCGTCAACGGTCCTCTTGTTTTGTATTCCCATAACACGTTTGCCGTTGCTGCCGGAGCGGTGGCCGAGGCGATGGCACCGAGCAAAAGTCCCATTGCAAGCGAGGTGTGAACTCTCTGGACTGCATCGATGTTTTCAACTATGGAGGGCAGTGCGAGCCATACAATGGCTGAGCTGCCAATCATGACCAGCAAAAAAGCCCCCATCCCCTGGGAAAAGAGGATGATGAAAAATTGTTTACCGTACTTCTTAAATACCTCAGCTCGAAGCTCCGCTCCAATCATAAAACCTATAAGACCCAGTGCAAACATCGTGAATGGCTCAAGCGACTCGATGGTTTTTGGAGTTATGAGATGGAAAACGTCACCCAGTAGTATTCCGACGACGATGCAGCCGACAACCTGGGGGATATGAAACTTTTGAAAGAGGCGTGCGCCGAATGTCCCCCCCAGAATAACAAGCCCGAACAACAAGGCCAAATTTAAATGGCCAAAGGTATCAGAGCTCGAAATAACAGATGAATAAACCATAGCAGTCCATTTTCAAATTTTTGCCCAATTGTGCGTATCAAACGCTATGGTGGCCTCGTCTTTCCTGTCTTTCTATGAAACTGAGACCCTATGTATACTATCGGCTTTTTGCTGCCGTGACAACACTTCTGCGCTGAGTGCCCGTCGGACTCCGCGGCAGTTCAGGACACCGACGAATCTGTTATCTTCATCGGAAACTACAACCGGCAGGTGCTCTATATCAAGGCGTCTGGTTTCCTCGAATGCCTCTGATAGCGCTATATCAGGTGTCACCTTGGCAATAATCGGCTCCATAATATCAAGCGCCACAAGCCAATCATTCAATTCCTGTGTTGCAAAAGTATTTCTGATATTATCAAGTGTGATGGCTCCTATCAGCTTTTTATCACTGTCAACAACAGGATAATAAAAACTGTCGGTATTGCTGACTACCTTAATAACATCTCTCAACGACATGCCTGCTGAAATAGCCGATGCCTTTGTATCCATCACATCTGCAACCCTGTATGTTTCTATGAGGTCTTCTTCGGTGATATTAAGACCTATCTCACCGGCTTTTTTCACACCCAGCTTAACAAAAATTGGACCGAATATTTCCACTACAAAGGTCGTTGTCATCACAATAACGATAATTGCATGAGCAATTTGTCCTGTGAACAATTGGCCGGATATGATAGCAAGCCCAATCGCCACACCTGCCTGGCTAAACAGGCAGATGCCGAGGTATCGGCGGACTGCATCACCTGCATGTGATACCCGGGCGCCGAACCAGGAACCGAGTAACTTGCCGCCTGTTCTGCCTATCAGATAAACTACTACCATTGCGACCATCCAGCCGGTTATTTCTGTCAGCACAAGGTGGGCGCCGGCTAAAACAAAAAACAAAACGTAAATGGGGGGGGCGAATTTTTCTATAAGCTCAAACGTGTTCTGTCTTCGTTGAGAAGCGAGGTTGGCCATTGTAGCGCCCAGTGTCATCGCAGCAAGGATTGAGCCGACTTTTAGCGCTATTGACAGTCCGATGACAAGCAGCACCGATGAAACGGTAAAAGCTAAAGCCTTGTCCGGCTCTTTGATCAGTTTAAGGATAAAGCTGAGTAAGAACCCGGCAAGCACACCTAAGACTATTGCCCCCACGATTTCAAGCATTGCTGTCAGCATTACCATCCACATTGAGCCGTCGGTTTCGCCAATGATGGCGGCAGCAATACTCGATGCAAAGCCGTAAAGCAATAAAGCCAACGCGTCGTCGAGGGCTACGATTGCAAGGACTGTCGATGTAAGTGGTCCCCTTGTTTTATATTCCCACAGGACGGTTGCCGTTGCTGCCGGTGCCGTCGCCGAAGCGATTGCACCCAGAACAAGGGCCATAGCAACTGAAGTTTGAACTTCCCCAGTGAAGTACCAGCACACAAATCCCGAAAGAAAAGCGACGATGAGAAAAGCGGCTATACCTTCCGAGCACAGGATAATCAGGAATTGTTTGCCATACTTCTTGAAAACCTCGCGGTTCAGCTCACCGCCTATCATAAAGCCGATGATACCGAGGGCAAACATATTAAATGACGAAAGGGTCTCCACGGTATCTCGCCCGATAAGGTTCAGGCCGGACTCTCCTATAATCAGGCCTATAACAACGTATCCGACTACCTTCGGGATGCGAAATTTTTGAAAGATGCCGGCGCCTGCTGTCCCGAAAAATATAGCAAGACCCATCAGCAAAATCAGGTTGAGATGCTCAATACCCTGGGCCAGGATGTTCTCGAACAAGACCGTCACTTGGTACTCTATAAAAACATAAAAGTATTGCTTAGCTTAAAAACGGCTTAAACAGAATGCGTGCCGCAGCTTATCTTAAGTGGTTTATGCTAATACCAAAGTCGGCTTTGTCAAACCATTTTTAGTCATCTTTGGCAGGCTGAAAGAAGACACCCCTTCCCCCCTGACTATAAAGCCGGAGGGTAATTTCAGCGGTAAAAACTGATTGGGTATCCTTATTTATTATCGATCGTTATACCAGGCCAGTCGTCCGTGCGGAAAGGTGTCGCCGGAAGCCCTTCTTTGTTAGTGAGATTGCATATAGGATTGTTCGCCCACCCGTACCGCACAGCAACCGGCTCGCTAACTCCATCGCTGCTGATAACAATCGTATTACCGTCTATCTTTGCATCGGCCCAGACAAATTTGCGGTCGGCTCCGGCAATAGCGAAACCTTTCAACGGTTCACCTCCCCCGGCAGCAAGGCCGCCTCCAACATGCTCAAAATCCAGTATAATCTTATTGCCTTCGACCTTCATCGATTTATAAACGGGGCCGGAGTATACCAAATCTTTGCCGTATGTCTTAGCCAAAGCCCATAATGCTAACCGCTTGCCGACATCCTGTTTGTTCTTTGGATGTATATCATCAGCCTCGCCGATATCTATAATTACAGCCATTCCCGTATTCGGCAAAGCCAAAGTCATTAGCTGCGCTTCTCGCAGCTCCGCCCACGCACTATCAACCGGTTCTGCATCGACAGCCATAAAGTTAGCCAACTGCACAAAGAGGAAGGGGAAAGTACCTTGTCCCCAATCGCTGCGCCAGTTCGTAATCATCGCAGGAAACAGCTTACGATATTGATATGCCCGACCGGCATTCGATTCACCCTGGTACCATATTGCCCCTCCAATACCATAAGGAATCAGCGGAGCGATCATTGCATTATACAAACCTGCCGGCGAATGAGGATTTCCCGGCCCGAACGGCGGACCTGGTCTCCTCGGCGGCTCCTTGCCTTCTGCTTTAGCTGTCTCAACAGCCTCCTTCCATTTAATTAGACTCTCTTCATATTTCTTCTTTTCCTCCGGATATTTGGCCATTGCTTCGTCAAATCTCTGCAGGATTGGCATACAATCCGCCTCTGATTCAAGAACATCCCTTCGAGTCCACGCCTCGGCCGGAGTCCCTCCCCACGACGTATGAATCAATCCTACGGGCACGTCAAGCTGCTGATGCAGCTCTCGCCCAAAAAAGTATGCCGCTGCTGAAAAGCCCGGCACTGTCTGAGGACTGCACGCCGACCAGTTCCCTACACAGTCGGTCTGAGGGCTATCAGCAACTTTCCGCTCGACACTGAACAGTCGTATATTGGGGTAATCAGCCTTGGAAATCTCCTGTTCAGCGTTGGCTGAAGACCTCACCGACATTTGCATATTCGATTGGCCCGAGCAAACCCACACTTCGCCGACGAGGATATTTTTAAGTTTTATCGTATTTTTGCCGCTGAGCGTCATTTCGTGCGGCCCTGCCGTCCTTGGCGGATTCATTTTGAATGTCCACTTGCCGGTGTGGTCTGCTGTAATTTCCCACGCCATACTAAGCCAGCTAACGCTGACCATAATCTGTTCGCCCGGCTCACCCCAGCCCCACATGGTCGTTGTTTTACCTCGCTGCAGAACCATATTGTCGCCTATTATCGCTGGCAGTTTTACATCTGCAAAAGCTGCTCCTGCAATTGCCAGTGATAAAATCAGAAATATGACAACAGTGTTCGGTTCGCTAAACCTGTTTTTCTTGCTGCTCATCGTCAAGCTCCTTAATATGAAAAATTGTTAGAAAAAAATCAGTATACTTTCTTGTCCGTCCGCCCAAATTCACCTTTTTTCTGAATCAGCTTGTCTGTAACTCAACAGAACAAAACGAGAATGATAAACAACAAATGTAAATTAGTAAACAATAAATTGAACAAAACAGAAAAGGCACTTGCACAGCAGGTTAAGTTTGTTAGATTAACGAAGAAGTATAGCTGTTTTACGTCTTATATGCCGTGCAAAAATTCAATCAATAACTTCGGATTAACTGTTCAGAAGGATGGTGAGATTATGTCAAAATTAGCAGCCATTATCATTGTCACGATGGGGATTTCGTTGGCAGAAGCAGCAGGGCCTTTTCACGTAGTCCTCACCGATGTCGAAAAGAACATTTATGTGGAAACCTTACACATTACAAGTCGTGATGTCACGCCTGACTGCCCCGCTCTCTGGTCGATGCGCAAGTATGTCCTTCACGGGGGCAGGCAGGAGGGCGTCGAAGTCATTGAGGTCGACAACGGCAGGCTGCGTTTTAACATTGTTCCCACGCGCGGCATGTCTATCCAACAGGTCTTAATGGATGATTTGCGTCTCGGCTGGGATTCACCGGTGAAGGGTATAGTTCATCCGAAATATATCAACCTGCACACAAGGCAGGGGCTGGGCTGGCTCGAAGGCTTTAACGAATGGCTGGTGCGCTGCGGCCTGGAGTTCTTTGGCGCACCCGGAACAGACGAGTTTACTGACAATACCGGCAAAAAAGCAGAAATGGATTTGACGCTCCACGGCAAAATCGGCAATACTCCCGCTTCGCAGGTCGAACTTATTATTGAAAGGCAGCCGCCTTATCGAATAAGGATACGCGGCAGGGTCGATGAGGCCTGCTTGCACGGACCAAAGCTTGAATTGTGGACGGAAGTGGTGACCGCGCCCGGCTCCAATTCTTTCCGTATCTCAGACAAGATAACCAATCGAAGCACACTCGAGCAGGAGTTTGGTGTCCTTTACCATACTAATTACAGCACCCCACTGATGGAAAAAGGCGCACAGTTT
This sequence comes from uncultured Pirellulales bacterium, assembly GCA_964451425.1. Classification (GTDB taxonomy): domain Bacteria; phylum Planctomycetota; class Phycisphaerae; order Sedimentisphaerales; family Anaerobacaceae; genus CS2-K091. Next base: position 975 of record CAYVIT010000015.1, on the reverse strand, counting down.
GTTGCTCCGGTACGTCAGGTAACTGGCATTAACGAGCACTCGGCTTCCGATGTTTCAACTTACAACCTCTATCGTGGACCAACGCAGGGATTTGCAGAACAGGTTTATTGTTTACGGCTGTGGGCCGACAGCAGCGACCGCACGATGGTTATGCTTCGCAATGCTGCTGCCGATAAAGCTGTTACTATGACTTTTTCTATCGCCGAATTACCTTACTTTACTGTCTGGAAAAATCCCGTACCTTATGAGGACGGATATGTTACCGGCCTCGAACCGGGGACAGGCTTTTCACGCAACAGGGCAATTGAGCGCCAGTTTGGACGGGTCCCAAAACTTGCTCCACACCAGAGTCGTTCTTTCAACATCGATTTTGCGCTTCTCGTCGACAAAGGACAGGTCGGTGCCGCAGTCGATGAAATATCTAAAATCCGGGCCGGACGTAAGGCACAAGTAGATAAAAGGCCGCTGCCGGTTAAATAGATTCGTAAGTTTTTTCGGGCCTCGGAAGTAACATAACCGGCAAAATTTGCGAACTTTAGCTTCACTAATTAGTACTACTGCTGTATAGTATTGTAATAAGAAACGGTTTCGGGAGGATAAATAGAGTGTACGAAAAAGATATAACGGAAAGGTACATTTGTTCGGTGGCTCTTTTTGCCGCGGTTATTCTCACTGTGACACTGGTCTTTGTGGGATGTAAAAAGCAGCCCGACGAGCAGACCCGGACACAGCATTATAGTAACGAAAACACGCAATCTGAACCCATCGGTGGGAGACCCGGTACCGGAATTAAAACCAGCTCAAAGGGAGGTTTAAATGGGATTGGTCTCGTGGAATCCTTAACGAAAAACAGCTTTTTACAAAAAGTTTTTAACTATGAGCAAAATGAAGAATGGAAGTTTGAAGGCAAACTGCCCTGTATCGTTGACTTTTATGCGGATTGGTGTGCGCCGTGCAAAATGGTAGAACCTATTT
>CAYVIT010000014.1:34545-42078 GCA_964451425.1 uncultured Pirellulales bacterium | reverse complement strand
ACTAGTGCCGTTCGTTTGTTACCGTTGTGGAATGAATGATTATGTGTGATAGCATATAGCAAAGCAGCTGCAGAAGTTTCAACAGTAGTATACTTCAGAGCTCCTCCCAATGACGTTTGGGGATGAAATACCGCTGATGCAAGCAATGATTCACTTTGCACTCCTGCCGGGTTGATTGGATCGGGACTATGAAAAAAATCCTCTACCAATATAAAGTGTATCTTTCTCACGTCCTCCTTATTTAACCAACGTAGTTCCCGTTTATGTCCGGGGATCCTCCACTTAAAAGCAGGTGGTTCCCTTTTTTTAGCAAGAATGTCCATTTTACTCTTGGTTCCAGTAATTGGGTTAATTCCAAGTTTACGCGCCTCGGCCTTGAGCCTTGATATAGCCTTAGGTTGTAACTTTTGTGCTTTATCCCCGATAGGCACTAATAGCTTGCGAAGTAAAGAGCGCAATTCTGGCTCATATAAGTCGAGTACGCTCATCCAATATGCAATACTTTTTAGTTCTCGGCGCGTTGCCATCCCAAGAGCTCTCCTAGCGCGGTTTACCTCTCGCCGCCTAAAAATATGATTGGGGGCAATGATCTCATCGTAACCAGCTTCCCATAGTGCTAGGAGGGCTTCATCGGCGTCGATTTTGGCCTCTTGCGCAAGTTCATTTACTGTTTTCCGTGTACTAGCCATGTCCGATGCCGCAAATGTTGGTTGTAAATTAGTTGGCAGTTGCCCCCCTTAGAGTAGATCCCCGACTATGACATTCGAGGACGGGCGGCACTCTAAACAAGGGGGCAAGCAGAGAATAACATAAAAGAATTGAAAAGGGAAAGAAAAAAGAGAAAAAGAGGGAGGAGTAAGGAGTAGGGAGTAAGGAGTAAGAAGGGGCAAGGGGGAATTGGAAGATTAGAGCATTAGAACAGTAGAGCAGTAGAGCGGGGCAGGAATTGGGGGTCTAAATTCAAAAACCGCATTTTTCGGCAAAATAAACGGGGTTGACTTATCAGCATCAATCGTTTAGCCTTACAAGCCGACATTTGGGCGCTGTTTGTGTCGAATTTCTTAGTTTTTTGCCTATAAAAACCATTTTTTTGTAACAAAACCGCCCTCACAAGCGTCTGATATAAGTGAAGGTTTTGCTTTCCCAAAGCCATAAAGACTAAGGAGATTTTCTCTTTTGTTAATGTAAGTTCTGTATCGACAAGGGATTACGGCTTTGCAGACCATTGAATTTGGAACTTAGGTAATTAGAATGAACTTTCAGAGCAGGAAAAAAATAGGCCAGTTACTGTGTGAAAAATCATACTTAGACGAATCCGGCCTTGAACTCGGGCTTGCCGAACAAAAGATTGAGCGCATCCCGCTGGGCCGGATTTTAGTCAATCTCAAACATATAACGCAACATCAGTTAAATGAAGTACTTGCGCTGCAAGCTGGCATCGAAAAGATAGATTTGACCGATGTTTCTATCAATCCCGAAGTCATTACCCTTGTACCGGCTGAACTGGTCAGCAAGCACAGTATTTTGCCGTTACGGCACGAAAACGGCCGATTAGCCGTAGCAATGACCAATCCATTCCAGCCAAACGTTATCAAGGATTTACGGCTGGTTACAGGCTATCCCGTAAACAGATACTACGCTGAGCCGACACAACTGGAGAATTCCATCCTCAAGTTCTACGGCAGCAATGTTGCAAGGATGCTGGATAATCTTGCTCCTGCTGAGAAGCGGGCAGGTGCCGATATCGAAAATGGTGATTACTCACCTGCCAAGCTGAGTGAGCTGGCCAGAGAGCCGTCCCTGGTCAATCTTGTAAATTTAGTAATACTGGAAGCGATTGAGGCACGAGCAAGTGATATACACATCGAGCCGTTCGAGCATAAGGTAAAGATAAAGTACAGAATCGACGGTATGCTGGTGGAGAAGGCGCCGTCATCGAAACGGCTGCAGGCGGCGATTATTTCGCGTGTCAAGATTATGGCGGATATGAATATCGCCGAGCGCTTTGTACCGCAGGACGGCCACATCGAATTTGCCGGTAAAAACGGAAGGGTCGATATTCGCGTCTCCACTGTTCCGACCGTATTCGGCGAATCTGTCGAGCTCAGACTTCTCGATAGAACCGCATCATTGATAGGGCTTGAAGGGCTGGGCATGAACGCCCAGTCTCTGAAAGGTTTCAATCAATGTCTGCATAAGACACACGGCATTGTACTTGTTACGGGGCCGACCGGCTGCGGTAAGACAACGACCCTTTACGCGGCATTAAATAAGATATATTCACCGGCTGTGAAAATGATAACGATTGAAGACCCCGTTGAATATCAGCTTGAAGGCATTAACCAGATGCCGGTCAATCCGAAAAGGGGCCTGACATTTGCCACTGGCCTGCGGCACATACTACGCCAGGACCCCGATATTATTATGGTGGGAGAAATCCGGGATAAAGAAACCGCGAACATATCAATTCGTGCAGCGTTGACCGGCCATCTTGTTTTCTCAACCCTTCACACAAACGACGCGCCCGGGGCAATTACAAGATTGATTGATATGGGTGTTGAGCCGTTCCTGTTAGCAAGCTCATTGGAAGCGGTGCTGGCTGAAAGGCTGGTGCGTAAGATTTGTCTAAAGTGCAAAAAGCCGTACAAGCCGGACGAGAGCCTCCTTAAGACCTTGAACGGCTCGTTGGCCATCAAACCTGATACGCAGTTTTATCACGGAACAGGTTGTAATGAGTGTATGCAAACCGGAATGAAGGGAAGGACAGGTATATTTGAGCTGCTCAGAATAACACCTGAGCTGCGCGACCTGATAGCTGCAAAGCCGACAACCGAACAGATTATCAGAGCGGCACCGGCGGACCATATAAGTATGGAGCACGATGGCATTACCAAGGTATTGAAAGGAATCACGACTCCTGAGGAGGTCATGAGAGTCTCCAAGAGTATCGGTGAAGAAGAGTAATATAGTATCTCGTCTGACGAGATACAAAGTATGCGAGTTTGAATTGTGGGTTATTTTTCTTACAAAGCGGTTGAAACCAGTGGTGTAAACGTTACAGGCACAATTGAAGCGGCCGACCGCAAAAGTGCTGTCGCCGCACTGACTGATAAGGGCCAGTTCGTAATAAACCTGACAGAAGAAGCAAGAACACAAAGTGCCGGCGAAGACAAGAAAACGGCACCAAGTCTGGCTGATTTTATCCCCTTTCGTGCGCGAAGAATCTCCAACAAAGACGTTCTGGCTATAACCAGCCAGTTGAGCACGGCTTTGCGGGCCGGACTTCCCCTGCTCAATGCGTTGGAAATTATTCGTGACCAACAGCACAAGCATGCAACGAGGAGTATGTTAGACGAACTTGTCAAGTCGGTAAGTTCCGGCCAATCTCTCTCAGAGGCTATGGCCAGCCATGAGAGGACTTTCAGCCCCTTATATCTGTCAATGATCAAAGTCGGCGAGACAGGCGGCCTTCTCGACCAGACGACCGCCCAGCTCACAACAATACTGAGTAGAGAGAATCAAATAAAAAACAATATGAAAAATGCCTCTGCCTATCCTATTTTCGTCTTGTGTATCGGACTTGCCTCGGCGATCGTGGTAATAACGGTTGTCCTGCCGAGAATATTAGGGATGATTGGCGATGCAATCGTGGTATTACCCTGGCCCACAAGGTTGCTGATGGGCATAGGTGAGCTTACGAAAAGTTTGGTACTGACTGTACAGGGATGGGTCATCCTGGCGGCAATCGTGGTTGGCCTGCACTTACTGCGAAGATGGACCAGGACTAAGGGCAGAATAAAATGGGACACCTTTAAGCTGAAAATTCCTGTGTTGGGCTCGGTCCTGCGCTCCATTGCTGTAGGCAGGTTTGCAAGAACACTTGGAGCGCTGACAAAAGGAGGCGTCACAATATTAGAGGCCCTTAGCGTAGTACGTGACACCCTGGGCAACGAGTTATTAGGCAGAGAAATTGACACCGTAGCCGAAAAGGTAAGGACCGGTGAGTCTCTGGCTGACCCCCTGGGACAGTCAGGATACTTTCCGCCGCTGCTTGTTCAGATTACATCGATAGGTGAGCAGACCGGCAAGCTCGACGAATTACTGCTCAACGCGGCAGAGACTTTTGATTCTGAGGCGGACTCAGCCATAAACAGGTTTATGGCGATTTTCCCGGCGGTACTGATACTGCTGCTGGCTTTGGTGGTAGGTTTTATAATAGCGGCTACCCTGTTGCCGATAGTTGCTATGCAATTCGGGACAGGCATGCTTTAAGTTTCGGTTTTGTTATAAACAGGAAAGGTATCCAAATGGGACGGAACAGAAGGGAAAAGAAGGCATTTACACTTGTGGAAGTGCTTGTGGTCATAGTTCTGCTGGCGCTTATCGCTTCAGTGTATGTACCGAGAATGTTCAGGGGTATGGGCGAGCAGAAAAGAAAGATGGCAAGAACAAAAATGGCAAACATCGAAAGTGCAATTATAACATTCTATCTTGACTGCGAGCGATACCCGGATGAATCGTTGGGGCTTGAGGAACTGATTACGCCGCCCGCAGACCTTGAAGACAAGTGGAAAGGGCCTTATCTGAAGCGAAGCGAGCTGCTCGACACCTGGGAAAATCCCTATATCTACATTGAGCAAGGTGAAATTAATCCGGGCAGCTTCGATTTGATGAGCTGCGGAGCCGACGGCGTAGAAGGCGGTGAAGGGGACGATGCTGATGTATATAACGATTAGGCAAAGGAGCAAAGTGGCAAAGTGACAAAGGAGCAGAGAGTTAATTTCTTTGTGCCTTTGTTCCTATGCACCTATGCCACTTACACAGCTTTTAGTTGACGAAATGAAAAAGGCAAATGGAAATACGAAAAGCGGTTTTACACTAATAGAAGTGCTGGTGGTAATTACCCTCATCGCGCTCATAGCCGGCGTCGGTGGTGGATTTCACATAGGTACGTACAAGAGAATGCTGGTTGAAAAAGCCGCACGAGACCTTTTTCTTGCAGCTAAATACGCAAGGATAATGGCAATTGAAAAACAAAAATCCTGCAGGTTAGAGATTGAAACGACTAACGGCGGCTTCTTCCTCGCTTACGATGAATTTAACGAAGAAAGCGGCAAAACTGAGCAGACAATAGTACGGGACATGTATTCAAAGCCGGTGGAATTCACCGGTGCCGTCAAAATCGAGGATATTCAGATAACATCGATTGGTTTGGAGGAAACCGAAGACAAGACTGAAATAGTATTTTTACCAAACGGCACCGCACAATCGGCGGTTATTCAAATTGGCGACGGCGAGAATCATTATACGGTAAGTATTTACGCCGCGACCGGCAAGGCGGCAGTGCAAACGGGCACGGTTGAAGAAGTTGAAATCAAAACTGTTGATTTGGACAAGGAATGAGTTTACGGAAAAAAAGATACAAGAAGGGCTTTACGCTGATTGAGACAGTCACGGCGAGTGCCATCCTTTGCGGGGCTGTTTTGGTGCTTACAGCAACCACTACACGGTCTCTAACCGCAACAAGGCTTAACAGGCAATATGAGATTGCGGCTTCAATAGTAGACAAACAGCTTAGTCTGCTTGACTATATCGGCATCGACGATTTCATCGAATTAGGACGTGCCGAAGGTGTCGTCGAAGATTTTGAACCCGGATACCGCTGGGAAGTGAATACCGAATACCAGGGTATAGATAGTCTGTATCTGGTTAATATAACCGTAACCTGGGTTGAACGAAATCGTCCTTACAGTGTTTCTGTGCAAACAATGCTCAACGGAATGAGCACCTATGTTGAAGCCGCCACAAGTACCGGTACAGGCACAGATACTAACGCCGGCACAGAAACCCAGCAACAGCGATGAAAGGAAGATTTTTTTGAGAAAGACTGGATTTACATTAGTAGAAGTGTTGGTTGCCTCGACTATAGGAGCGTTTATTGCTCTTGTAGCGGTCGGTACACTACGGACTATTACAACCAGCGCTGAAATAACACAGGAAAATATCGAATCCGCTGCCGAGGTGAGGTTCGCTTCGAATACGATAGCAAGGGACCTTCTGAATCTGTATCGCGAACAGAATTTCAGAAATATGAAATTGGTCGGCGCAGTTACCGAGTCTGACGAAAGCAGCAGCATATTGGCTTTCTATACTGTCGGCAGAGCAAAGGCCAGAATCGACCAGCCGGAAGGCGATGTTTATGAAGTGGAATATTTCCTGAAAAAAAATGAAGAGAGCTCCGCCCTGTTTCGGCGATTATGGCCAAACCCCGACCCCAACGATGAAAATCCGGGAGGAATTCTGAGTGCTATCGCTGAGAACATTGATTTTTTTCAGGTCAGGTTCTTTGACGGAGAACAGTGGACTGAAGAATGGCCGGAGGAAATGGAAGTAGTTCCCCAATTAGTTGAAGTAAATATAGTAGCGAAACAGCCAAAGCGGGGAAGGCCGGCTATGGATTCTATCACGGTAAATTTAGTCAGGTCCGCAGGTGCCACCACCGAAGCGATTGAAGGCAGCGACCAGGGAACCGGCCAACAGGAAAGCAGCGGTGCAAATACAGGCACTCAACCTTAGAGGAATATGTGAAAGGGAAGTTACAAAACTAAGAAACAACGGTTTGCTTGAAATAATGGCTATTAATAAAAACAAAAAGGCACTTGTTCTTGTAGGCGTACTGTGGATAGTAGCGCTGCTTACGGTAATCGCTACATCAGTAGGTCAAAACAGCAGACTCGATATAAAAGTTAGCGCCGTCAATACAGAAAAGCTGCGTTGCAAGTGGGCCTGTCGGGCGGGAATAGAAAAAGCCATAGGTGTGCTCAACGAGGACCTAAGAGAAAGTGACTGCCTGACCGACCTCTGGAGTGATAACGACGAAGACTTTAATAACATCAGTCTCGAAAAGTGCTGGTTCTCCGTCAAAGTCATCGACGAGTCGAGTAGATTAAACATCAACACCGTAACAAGGCAGCAACTATTGGAACTGCCCTTTTTGGAGGAGGATATAGCCGACGCGATAATTGACTGGCGGGATGGAGATGATACTCCAAGCACTGCGGGCGTAGAAGGCGGATATTATGAGAATCTGCCGATTAGGTATACAATTCGCAACGGCCCCTTCAAAACAATACGGGAATTGCTGATGGTTAAAGGTGTTACTGAAGAGCTGCTCTATGGTGAGGATACAAACTTCAACGGGCTGCTTGACTACAATGAAAAAGATGGCGATGAAAGCCCCCCCGCGGATAATGGAGATGATGTGCTGGATGTGGGATGGATAGCGTATCTGACTTGTTATTCGTATGACAAGAACACAGATGCTGAAGGCAATCAGAGAGTTAATATCAACCAGGCCAATGAGAGTCAACTGCAAAACTCTTTGGAAATAAGCAGACCTCAAGCCCAGTGGATTATCCAGAGACGCCAGAATAACAATTTTACCAGCATCGCAGACTTGTTAGATAACAGCAGTTCGCAGCAGACTCAGCAGAGTTCGCAGCAGACTCAGCAGCAGAGCTCGCAGCAGACTCA
>CAYVIT010000014.1:3587-34445 GCA_964451425.1 uncultured Pirellulales bacterium | reverse complement strand
AGCAGACTCAGCAGAGTTCGCAGCAGACTCAGCAGCAGAGCTCGCAGCAGACTCAGCAGCAGAGCTCGCAGCAGACTCAACAGAACCCGCAGCAGCTTCAACAAAGTTCGCAACAGAGTTCGCAGCGAGGCTCGCAAAGTAGTTCGCAACAAACTGAACCGGTGGATACTCAAACGTTCTATCAGATAGCAGACAAAATAACTGTAGACAGCGGCAGCCAGATTCTCGGAAGAGTCAACATCAACACGGCATCGAAATGGGTTTTAGTTGCGTTGTTGGGTGGCAGCGAGGCGGACGAGCAGACTGCGGAGAATATAGTCGCCTACAGAGCAGGTCTCGTAGACGGGATGCACAGTACTGCGGAATTGATGAGCGCCAGCCTCATAAATTCGGAAATATTCAGGAGAATTGCAAATAATATTACCACCCGTTCGGACGTTTTTACTATTCGATGTTTTGCAACGGCCGACAGAGGTGGGGTCAACGGAACAACGCTGCAGACAGAAGTTGTCGTGGATAGAAGTGAGTCTCCTTATACGACACTTTACTGGTATCAGGGAGCAGGTAATTTATGAGCAACATTACAACTGATATGAGGACACGGCAGTCCGCGATTGCGATAGTTCAGGATGGCAGAAAGCTTAAGGCTGTAAAACTTAAAAAACAGGGAACAGCTATTGAAGTTCTCTGGACAAAAAGCACCGAAGCCGGTGACCTGGACTGGAAAGCTTTCGAGCTTGAGTGCGGCCTGGCCGCCGAGTCTACAGGAAAAGACAACAACAGCGATAACAAAATGGTCGTGGCCGGCTTCGATTCAGCAGGTGTGGTTTTTTACCGCATCGATTTACCTACGGTGCCGGATGAAGAAATTGCTGCAATGGTAAAATTGCAGGCTGAAGCCCGGATGCCGCTGCCCGCTGAGAAGATGGAGCTGGCCTGGCGGGCCGACCAGGCACAGAATGGAAAAGTGCCTGTTACTATAGCGGCGGCAAGAAAAGAGCCCCTCGAAAAATTTGTAGAAAATGTCAGAGGCTTTGACCCGGCAAAAATACTGTTAGACTGCGAAGGAATTGTAAAGGCCTGGAGAGCGTTATTTTCGGGAGATGGCAGGGATGCTGTCGTGGTTAGTATAACAGAACGAAATTCGCAGGTTTGTCTGGCTCAAAACGGACGATTGAGCAATGCCGTGGTCCTGGATACTGGTACAGAGGACCTTTCCGTAACAAACCAGGACCCATTTGCATTTGTAGCCGGCAGATCAGTAGACCAGACTGAAAGTGCCGAAAGGTTCGTCCAGGACATCAGGAGCGTACTGGAATTATTTGGCCACGCCGAGCCTGCCGGATTGCCGATATTTGTGCTCTCGGACGACAGTGGTGCACACGAAATCGTTGTATCCTCTCTCAAGTCAGCCGGCCTGAATGTTAGAGCGGCTTATCCACAGACTGCAAAATTAGATACACAAACAAGAATCAGTCCTGCGGATATTTACCAATATCGTCTGCCGATAGGACTTGCACTTACGGTGCTTGATGGTGACACGGACCAGCTTAATATCTTCGAGCATTTGTATAGTCCTCTCAGTGAGGCGAAAAGAAAACGTCGGTTGTATTCAACGAAAACAGCCTGTGCCGTTGCAGCGATAATGTTGGTCTTACTGCTTATCGCCTCTTACGCTGTGGACGTCGCCAGCCCGGGCGCCATCGAAAAGCGATTGAATAGCGCAGGAATTGGCTCGGATATCGACCTGCTTATTCAGCGGCAAAGGTTAATAAAATCCGTTGCGTCGGAAAGGCCCGATTTGCTCCAGCTCCTAAATCTAATCAATGAAGGCGGCAGCCAGGGGATACAATTGGACAAACTGGACTTTAAGAAAGGTCGGCCGGCAAGCATAAGCGGCCAAGCACAGAGAGCCGAACAAGTGTATGAATTTCAAAAGAACCTGCTGGCAAAAAAGGGCATAACGGATGCAAAAATACAAAGCACAACACAGGACAATAAAACTAAAAAGCTAAAATTCACTATAACTTTTAATTACAAAAATTTTACCAAAAAGAGGACCCGTAGATGAGGAGTCTAAACCAGAAAGAAAAACGGACCCTGAAGTTTGGTGTAGTCTGTGCAGTAGCCATCGTCGGATTTGCGTTTGCGACAAAGTGGCTCGAACATTGGAAGCAGGTACGAAGCTCTCATACCAGGATAAGAGATAAATTGCAGGCAATTAACGTTGACGAGACAAAGAGGGCGGGACTGATGTCAATAGTGCCTGTGTTTGAGATGCCGGAGAAGGAAGAGAAACAAAAGTTCCTGTTCAGAGACAAATTTAACGAACAATTACGTAATGCAGGAATAAACAGTGAACCTTTGCAGATTCTGCCTCCTGTAAAATCGGGAGTGGCCGGTTATAAGTTGTTGCGGCTGAAATGCAGCGCAAAATGCAACTTCAGACAGGCACTCGACTTACTTGCCAGACTGAAGGAAAACCCATATCTGGTCGGGATAGAAGAGCTGAAAATAGCATGCGACCAAAAGAATCGACAGGATGTCAAGCTGGATTTAATGATATCAACATTTGTAAAGTAAGAAAGGACAGCTTATGAAACTTGATTACCTAAAAAACAATCACACAAAAGATAAAAAGGAGATTGTCTCGGTTGGTTTGCTTGGCGTCTCGGCGTTTATGGCCGTACTCATTACGTTCAAGTTGATTGGTTTTTTAGCCGCCCCCGCCAGAGCGGAGAACGCAGTTAAAAGAGCTGTCGCACTAAGTAAGCTGGATGATGAAGAGGTGAAAAAGTACATTGCCAAATCCGAAACCATTGCGGATGAGCTGAAGAAAAACAATTTGTTTGCACCACCTCCCCCGAAGCAGCATCCCGTAAACAAAGACCAGGTGCTCGGCATATTAGGCGATGAGGTATTGATAAAAGACAAATGGTACAAAGCCGGCGACAATATCGGCGATGCAAAAATTGTTGCAATCGAACCCACACAGGTCAGAATCGAGTGGGACGGCAGCGAAAAACCCTTTCTTCCAATTGATGCTAAGGGTTCTTCACCTTCGGGACCACAGCGACCCGGAGGCCCGGGTAGACCACAAGCAGCCCAGGCCGGTGGGCAGGGACGGCCCGAAACCGTTCAAGTTCAGGTCGAGGTAAGGGGCGGTGAAGGCATGGGCAGTTTTGGGGGAGACAGAGGCGATATGATGGAGAGAATGAGAGCGATGAGGCAAAGATTCGAGAATATGTCTCCGGAAGAAAGGGAACAAGCCAGGGCCGAAATGCGTGAAAGATTTGGCGGCCGGGGAGGCGGAGGCGGGGCGGGCGGCAGACGAGGAGGACGTGGCGGACGGTAACAAGTTAATTTAAGTATAATAAAAATATGAAACAGTCAAACGTAATAATATCGACTATAGTCACGGCTGGGGTGCTCCTTGCAGCCTTGGCCGTCGGTCTATATATCAGAGATAAAGGACAAAGAAGCATCTCCGCCCAATCGGAACCTGCCGACAAATCCCAGACAAAACAGGTCGATATAACAGCAAAAAACACCCAGAAGGTGGAGGATGAGCAGAGAACTCGAAATCTCTCTCCTGAGCAGGAAGCGCAGCTAAAAGAGCAAATACAGATTATTAAGCAGCAATGGGTGAATATGTCTGAGCAGGAGAAGAAGGAGTTTAGAGCTAAATTAATCGAAACATTTGACGCCAGACGACAAGATGCTGAAAACAAAGTTCAGACGTCCCCTCCCAAAGAAAGGGACAAATATAGTGAAGAATTTCTGGAAATAAAGAACAAGTGGGAGGATATGACAAAGGAAGAAAGACAAGAGTTTATGGAAAAAATGCGTGAAAATGCGAACGCCATACGGCAAGGAAATGATTAATTAAAGTGAGGTGAGTAAATTGAAAACGTCGAAATCAATATTATGGATTATAGTAGCTCTGGCAGCGATTGCCATTATTGGAAGGATTGGTTTTTACATTGCAGAGATTAATCAGATAGAAAAAGGAACTTCTATCTCATCAGCATCTGCTGCCGAACCCAACGCCCCCACCGAGGTCAAAAAGTCAGCTGACCCAAATACAACTGTCAAGGCCGAAAAACCAGCCGACTCTAATGACTCCCAAAGAACTCGGCCCCAGAGAGGACCAATGCCCGCCGGGGAAGCTGGTAGGGAAGGAAGAACAGGCAGGTCTGGGTTCTCTCCGGAAGATAGAGCCGGAATGGAGGATATGAGGGCAAGATGGGAGAATGCAACTGACCAAGAAAGAGAAGAGCTCCGGGCCCAAATGCGAGAAAAATTTGGCGGAAGAAGACCACGTGGTGAAAGAGGAGCCGGTGGCGAAAGAACGTTCGGTGGCGAAAGAAGACCGGGTGGCAGACGGCAACCAAGAGACCCCAACGACCCCAATGCGCCGGCTGAACCCAACGAACCAACTGAACCAAATAAGCCGAGCGAACCGGTCGACCCGAACAAGATAATGGAAAACGTAAACCTTAAAGATATGCAGGTGAAGGACATCGTTAAGAAACTTGCGGAGTGGACAGGCAAGGTCATTATTCCAGCCGATGACGCAATGAAGCAGAAAATAACCATATACTCCACGAAGGATCTGCCGAGAACCGAGGCTATTGTGATGATTTACACCGCCTTACGGGCAAAAGGTATTGTTGCCGAACAATCCGACAACGTGATTGAACTAAAATCTATTAAAGATGTAAGACTTGGCCCGGTCCCGACAGTACAGGCCGATTATGCTCTCGCAATGATTGAAAATAAAAAGCAGGTGGTCCAGAAATTCTTTAAACTTCATAATTACGGCCCTTCACAGATGGGCCAAGTTATTCAGCCTTTGATTGGCGACTACGGCTACGTCAGCGCTGATGAAACTACAGGCCAACTGTTGGTGATTGATACCGTAGAGAATCTGATGCGCATCGAGCGGATTATCGACCAGTTTGATGTACCGGAAGCTGAGCAGACCGTGACAAAGATCATCCCCGTTAAATTTGGTGACCCTTCCGAGATTGTTCAGATGCTAAAAATCCTGTTAGGGGAGAGCGAGGGAATCAGCACAATGCGATACAATCGCTTCGGAAGAAGTGACAGGAACCGCAGCAGCAGCAATCAATCATCTTCACAAAGACCTCCGAGCCAAGGTGGCTCACCCAAACCAGGTGATTCCAAGGGAGAGGCAACATCGGTTACGATTGAATCAACAAGGGGCCCGGTCGTACTCATCCCCGAGCCAAGGCGCAAATGGATAATTGCCAAAGCCTCGGCCGAGGACATGAAGCAATTAGAAGAGTGGATAACAAAATTTGACATGAAAGAACCGGTCCAGTCGGAATATGAGGTGGTTCAGCTAAGATATGCCGACCCCCGGGAAATCGAAGACAGTGTCGGCGACGGATTCAGGGACCTGCCGGGTATGGAATTCCTGCCAAGCATCCTTATTGAGCCCCTCGTCAACACAAAACAGGTTATCATCTTCGGAAGGCAAGACCTGCGAGAGATAGTCAAGAAAATGATCGAGGAGATAGATGTTCCCCCCGGCCAATTCGAGACAAGGCATTTCAAACTAAAATATGCCGACCCCGACCAAATCAAAACGAGTATAGATGAACTCTTTGGCGAAGAAGGCCTTCAAAGCAGCAGCAGTAGCAGATATAGTCCATATTACTCTCCCTTTTCTCGGCGAGGCCAGAGCAGCGGAACCTCCTCTGATATGGTAAAAACAATATCATACGTTTCGCTCAAGCAGGTAACGGTAATTGCCTCGCCTGAGAAAATGATAGAAATTGCAGCACAGATAGAAAAATGGGACGCTCCGTTAGATGTTAATGAAGTCAGGCCCAGAATCATTGAGCTGCACAATACCGACCCAGTCCAGATGGCCGATTTGCTCACGACGCTTTTCAGCGAGAGTACGGGCAGCAGCGGAAGAACGTCCATTTATGATATTATCTACGGCAGGTCAACAGAGGATAAGCAAAAGATTGTCGGCCCGCTATACGGCAAACTGACCTTTGAGGATGTCCCGGGGACAAAGAAGATAATTGTAATTAGCAAGATTGCCGAGGCATACGATGTTGTTGAGCAATTGATCCGAGACCTGGATAAGGCGGAAATGGGTGAAATTCCTAAAGTAGTAACCCTCAAATACGCACATCCGGAAGACCTGGCGGAGCGTCTAAATGCTATGTTCAACGAGCCGGGCACTACTACTACAATTCAGCGTAGTGACCGCGGATTATCCCAATACTCGATGGATTCTGAAAGTGGGACAAGCAGCTCCGGCCAATCCGGCCAGAATACCACCAGCCAAGAGCCCTATAGGCCCTGGTGGACTACCGGACGACAAAATGTCGATGAGCAGCCGATAAGCAACGTCATAGGAAGGATTCGTTTCGTTCCCGACCCTCGTACTAAATCCATCCTCGTGCTGTCTCCGCCGGAGTTTATGGATAACATAGTGAAACTGATTGAAGAACTTGACATACCCGGTAAGCAGGTAATGATAAAGGCGGTCATTATGGAAATCGACCACAGTAATGTAACGTCTCTCGGCCTGCAGCTCAAAACGGGCTCATTTGATGTGGGGGAAAACGCAATCACTGCCCTCAACAGCCTCAATTTTCTCGAAGAGCATGGTGCCTTTACATTTGAGGCGGGGATGAGCGTCACTGCAATGGTTGATTTCTTAGTGAAAAAAACCAACGCAAAGATTCTGAATCAACAGACACTTTGGACTAAAGACAACGAAGAAGCAATGTTCTTCAAAGGTAAAAGAGTTGCATTCCCCACGAGTATGACAAGCTCGGCGACGGCGGGTAACGTACAGAATTTCGAATTTCAGCAAGTAGGTATGACCCTGCGGGTCCGGCCAAGTATCACCCCCGATAACAACGTGGATATGATTATAAACGTGATTCTCTCACAGCTTACCGCGGACAAAGAAAATGCGCAGCCGGTCAGGACCGAGATGGATACGACGACCAATATGATAATCCAGCATGCCCAAACACTTATGCTCGGCGGCATCCTTTTCCAGACAGACAGCACAGTCGAGCGAAAGGTTCCCGTGTTGGGGGATATGCCTGTGGCCGGCGGCTTGTTCCGTCACAACAACATTGTAGAAAGTAACGAGGAACTGATTGTATTTATTACACCTTATGTAATAGATGAACCGGACAATCTGCTTCCGGAAACAAAAGCCGAAATTGAGCCTAAATTAGAAAAACTGGAAACCATACGAGAAGACCTGGAAGCTATATTAGGAAGCAGTAAATAGGCAAGGCCGGTACTTTAGACGTGACTCGGCAAGCGCTTTACAGAGCTTGGAAGCGCGCAGTACTGAGCCTATTACGGGATTGACGCATTTGTTATATCGTTACCCCCTTGTGCAAGACGTTGCAAAAGGGGGTTTCTTTATACCTTCGGGTAGACCCAGGGCTTGCGGTACTCGCGGCGAAGCAGTTTATTGGCTTCCGGGTCATTGACGACTACTTCTCTCTCGCCGTCCCATTCAACGCTGCGGCCAATTTTGAGTGAAAGCATGCCCAACAAGCTCATATTCGTCGACCGGTGACCTATCTCGATATCGCATACTGGTCGCCTGCCTGTCTTAATACAGTCCATAAAGTTCGCCCACAGTTCAGGGATGTTCTGCTGGTCAGGCTCGTGCAATTGGGCTTTTTCGTGGATTACCTTTTGTCCTCTGCCCACAGGATAGAATTTCCAGCCATCTATCCAGCCTATATGCAAGATGCCTTTTGTACCGTAGAAATAACAGCCGACACTTTCGCCTTTGTCGGTATTATTACCGGCAAACTGCCTATGCTCCCAGACCGCCGTGAAACTCTCGAACTCGAAACTGGCAACCTGGTGGTCCGGTGCATCAGTTGTCTGGGCCTGAGCTGTATTTACAGGCGGGCCTTTGATAGCCCGGCCTCCCGTAGAAAATACCCGCCTCGGATACTTCTCCTCAGTCCACCAGAGAATCTGGTCCATCCAGTGTACTCCCCAATCGCCGAGTGTGCCATTGCCATAGTCGAGGAATCCTCGAAAGCCCTTTGGGTGTATCTTGGTATTGAATGGCCGCAGCGGTCCGGGCCCGCACCACATATCCCAATCAAGGCCCTTGTGAGGCTCTTCGTTTGCTCTTGGTGTTTCCGGTCCTCCTCCGTAATGCACAAAGGCCCGAACCATACCGATTTTGCCGGCCCTGCCTTCCTTCAGGAACTTCATTCCGGAAACATTATGAGGCGATACTCGGCGATGTGTCCCCACCTGCACAACTCGGTCGGCTGCACGGGCGGCGTTGACCATAGCTCGCCCTTCCATAATGGTATGGCCGATGGGTTTTTCAACATAAACGTGCGCTCCTGCCTTGACCGCTGCGATAGTTATCAGAGGATGCCAATGGTCGGCCGTAGCCACGATAGCAATCTCAGGCTTTTCCCTCTCCAGAAGCTCCCGATAGTCCTGATATTTCTTGGGCTTGTCACCGCTGAGCCGCTCCACCTCGCCGGCGGCAGGGTCCAGTTGGTTCCTGTCAACATCGCACATAGCGACCATCTTGCACCGGCCCGACTGCATTGCAGCCCGACAGATATTCATACCCCACCAGCCGCTGCCAATTAAGGCGGTACGGTACTTTCTATCTGCAGCTCTTAGAATATTAGGTGCAGCCAGAGCCAAACCCGTGGCCATAGACGATTTGAGAAAGGTACGACGGTTCATTGACATGATTATACCTCCTTTGAGAATTAGAATACCCGGTTCCTCTTGATACGGACAGTTTACAGGTTGCTGTTTCTTTGCAGCTTTTGTATAAAATCATATCCCACAAATGCCGCCGGATTTTGCCTATTAATGTATCAGCACAGATTTATAAGTCAAGAGAAAAGTTACAATCGACGCCGGAAGTTCAGGGTAAGGCAAAAATTTCGCCCAAAGAGCTTGCGTCAACGAGAAGATTTCGGTATGCTTAAAGCAAGTACTCAGCAGTATAGCTGGGCTGTGGTTGCTTGTTTCAAACCAACTAAAATACTCAAAAAATTGAGGAGTAACCTGGTATGGAGATGAAACGTCGTGAATTCTTAATAAAGTCGATGGCGTCAGTAGGAGGACTTTTACTCGGAGAAGGGTGTAGTAATGGCGCAAAACAGAAACCCACAACCTTTAATCCTTATGAGCGTGTGCCCCTGGGGAAAACAAAGATTAAGGTCTCTCGCGTCGGATTTGGAACGGGTATGCGAGGCGGAGGCCGCCAGTCAAACCAGACCCGCTTAGGCAAAGAAAAATTTGAAGGCCTGCTCAAGACCGCGTATGAACGAGGTATCCGGCTATTTGACGCCGCAGACCTATATGGTACACACCCGTACCTGGCCTCGGCTATGAGCAAGATGCCACGTGAGAAATACGTAATCAATACAAAAATCTGGTGGCAAAAAGGCGGCATACCCGAACCCGAACGCCCCGATGCCGACGTGGTCGTAAAGCGGTTCCTAAAAGAACTGAAAACCGATTACATAGACGTGATACTTTTACACTGCGTCACCTCGGAGAAATGGCCGCAGGAGCTGCGAAGGCAGATGGACATCCTTGATAACCTCAAACACAAAGGTATCATCCGAGCGCATGGAGTATCATGCCACTCACTATCAGCCTTGCAGGCCGCCGCAGACGAGCCGTGGGTTGACTCCGTGAACGTGCGAATCAACGCTTACGGCAAGAATATGGACGGACCAATTGAGAAAGTCGAGCCCGTGGTCAGGAAGCTGCACAAGGCAGGCAAGGGTGTAATAGGTATGAAGCTGATTGGTGAGGGCGCTTTCCGAAACAGCGACGAGCAGCGCGACAACTCAGTCAGCTACGTACTCGGCCTGGGCTGCGTGGACGCTATGGTCGTCGGCTTTGAGAAAATCGAAGAGGTTGATGACTTCGCCGCGCGCGTCCGCAAAGTGCAGAGAAATCCGGAACCGGCTGTTGCCAGTGCTCTGCAGGCCTGCGCCGTATGACCGAAATTTGTAACGCTTTTAGCTTGGTCGCAGGCAGACATACAATTTAATAACTTGGTCTTTTTAAGCTCTCACGAGGATTTTTCTTTCATTGTGATTTGAAAATGATAATCTGTTGAAAGAAAGATAAGGAGATTGGTCCTGTGAAAATAGATATCGAAAATCGCGTCCTGGAACTTATCGAAGGCGATATCACCGAGATGGAAACTGATGCTATTGTCAACGCCGCCAATGCTCAGTTGGTTCTGGGCGGCGGTGTCGCAGGAGCAATCAGTAAAAAAGGCGGCCCCAAAATACAGTTCCAATGCAATAAAATAGGAGGGACTTTCGTAGGAGGTGCCGTCATAACAACCGGCGGTAAACTGAAAGCAAAATACGTAATTCACGCCGTCGGCCCCCGGATGGGAGAAGGAAACGAAGACGAAAAGCTAAAAAATGCCACGCTGAATTCACTTAAAATAGCTGACGAAAATCACTTAAAAAGCATCTCGTTTCCGGCAATCAGCACGGGTATTTTTGGCTTTCCTATCCAAAGGTGTGCCGAAATTATGCTCAAAACAACTATAGATTACCTAAAAGGCCAAACCGGGCTGGAAAAGGTCCTCTTTTGTCTATTTGGGCAGGACAGTTACAAGGTCTTCGAAAACCAGCTAAACAGGGAAATCTCAAAATAAGGACTGTTGGGATACAACAACAACAATAGAAGTCGCGGCCGCCGTGGCTATATGAATATGTAAACAGGAAACTTGAGTCTCGTTGAAGGCATAATAAACTTATCATTTTTTTTACCAATTTATTATTGATTTTTAGCCTTGATACCACTAAATTCAACATAATAATGGATAGAGGGCTGTTCTTTTCAGGGAAAAGAAGGCTCAGCTTTTTTGAGAAGGCACGGCTATGGAAAAGAAATTCAGCGTATTCGAGATTCTGGAAATAGCTGAAAGAATCGAGATTAATGCCGCCAGATTTTACCTCAAAGCGGCGGAGCTTTTTGATGACCCGGAGCACCGTAATATTTATTATAAGCTGGCAAACTGGAGGGCCAAACACGAGAAGATTCTGGCACAGAGAAGAAAGGAGTATTCTGAGAAAACCGGCGAACTCGGAACCTTTGACCCTGATGATTATGTATTATCAAATCCCGAGGTAATGGCGGGTCTCACCTGGCTCGGCAGCAAAACAGACCACACCAAAGAGCTGACCGGAAAGGAAACAATAAGAGAGATACTGCTCGATGCTATCAAAAGATCTGATGAGGTGCTCGCTTTTTATGAAGGCTTGAAAGACTTTGCCCGTGACCCGGCCGGCAAAGAAATTATCGATAAGATTATCGACGAAGAAAAGCAAAATATCAAACTACTCACTGAACAATTACAACAAAAATAATTGTCTCCACTAATCATCTGCAGCGAACCAACTGTTCGCGGTCATACTCGATGTGAGGAATGTTTGTTTTCAGGTCTTCGATAAAACGCAAACCGTCCTTCCAGTAACCTGCAGTCGGGCGCAAATCACTATGAAAACCTGCAAAATACCGGTTTATATTTGCTACTAATAATTCTCGCAAATACTTGCTCGCCATTGAGGACAACGACACCGGCAAAAACCGCCCATCGGCACCCACTACAAAATGCAAACGCATCTTCTTCCCGTAAGAATACAATTCATAGCTGCTGGCCGCAGGTCTCTCAGATAGAATCTTCAGCTCCATATATGAAAACATCCGCTGCAAAATCGCGCGATAGTGAACACGCCCCCCCTGCCTATCGACGATAATCTGCAATTCATCTCCTGCAAAATTGTCAAAGGCGTTCTTTATAAGTCGCGAGGTTGCGGTAAACAGCACGCGAGATTTGTTTTTCACGCTGCTGACCATCTTATTGTAATGCGCAACATCCAGACAGCAGCTTTTTAGCTTTAACAACTTGATGCCGTTTGCAGTCAGGTCATCGGACAGCACTGCTGAGGCCAATGCTATATCAGCCGGTTCGGCTCGACTGAGCTCGCCGAAGCCAGCCGAAATGCGACAGCCGCCGGCGTCTTTGTACCAGGGATAATCACTTAATCGCTCAAGGCAATCCGGACATAACAGCGCAATCAATTCAGTCAATGTGGCCGGTTCTTTGCCAAGGCACTTCAGACAGGCAAGGACCGTTCGTTCCAGATGTTTTGTGCCTAACGATTTATTGTAGGCCTTTTTGCTGTCGGTGATAAGCAGTCGACCGGCAAGGCGTTTGCGTTTATTGGCAAGGCTCCTCCGCAAAATCTGCCAAAGGTCAGCCCCGATTAGATTATGGGGAACCGAGAAAGTGCTCGATGAGACAACCAGCGGCCCCAGAATCGGACCAAAACCGGCTTCATCAATCCCTACCAAAACTGCCATCCCTGTAATCCTTTACAATCAGTACAAAAAGTCTTATACACTTGTACCCTTATGCACTTATTATTATCCCCGGTGCGACTCGAACGCACAACCTCTGGCTCCGGAGGCCAACGCTCTATCCATTTGAGCTACGGGGACGAAAAATCACCATATTTAACTAATTTACTACGCAAAAACAGCTAATAAGTCAAGAACATAAATGCCTGTATTGGCCGATATTTGCGGTTTTATTGGAATTTTAACCGTACGATTTTTATCTTTATATGGTATAATAATATAGGTCCCGGATAGAAAGGGCGATAGACAAATGCTGAAGAATGAAGGCTTTTTGCAATCAAAAACGACATTAGTTCTGCTGCTTCTTGCTGTTGTATGTCGGACTGCTATTGCAGATGCCGAGTGGCCATGCTGGAAACGTCAGGAAGTCGACTTGCGAATGACCGGCGGCTCTCGCATAAAGGCCATCAGCTATCCTCAGGACAAACCGCTGCCTCTGAGCGCTAAAAGAGCCGGCCAAAGACAGACGGCAGTGCGACAAAAAACCTTTACCGCCCAGGCAAATTTACAGCTTACACCGCTTGCCCCGGAAACTACAACCTCAGTCTTTGTCAACGTTATCGACTCACCTCCAATATCAGGCTTCGTACCCTGGATCGCTGTTTCCGTTACCAACGCCCGTCTGGGCGAGTGGGAAGTTGATGCCGTACCCACAACATCGGTCACCGGCAATTACCTGCCCGGCTCGAATCCACAATCAGACTACGCAATCGGCATCTATGACACCGGGGCCGGTGCACACCTAATGGGTGACATAGCCGCCGAGCAGGCCGGTCTTTTCAATTACACTTATCTTACCTCAAACATGACCGAAATTTATGGTGCTACGGGTTCGTCGGTTTTTGTCTGGGTAAGTCAGCCGATAGGTCTCTTCATTGATGGACTCGGTGCACTTGACCCAAATGGCCTGCTTATTGATAACTCCAGCATGGTAGGCGAGACAAATGTTTCAATCCTCGTCGGTGACCCGTATGATTCGCCGAATCTGCCGACCGCTATTGGTTCGCCGATGTCGGTCTACTTTGCCGCCTGCCTTCGCAATGACCGGCAAATCTCCATCTTTCACGACAGTAACCAATTCACCACGCCTGATGCACAATTTTACGAAAGCTACGACCCATCCATCCCGGACTATTCAAACACAATATATCTGGACCTGCGGCCAATCGGCGCCGCCGCCGTCCAGTACCTCTTTGACCCCTTCGATCCGGAGTACCCTCCATTCAGTCCTTCGATAATAATGGCGGGCTTAACAGGCCAAAGCCTTTTCTTCACCAATCGAACCGACCTTGCTCACAACAACAGAACTTCCACACAAAAAAAGTTTATGGTCGACACCGGTGCACAGATTTCAGTCATAAGCGAATCACAGGCAACCGAGTTGGGACTCAATAAATCCGACCCCAATTTCTGGGTCGAAATAACGGACGTCACCGGCGACACCATAGACGCCAAAGGATTCATTATCGACTTGCTTGAAATCAGTGCCGACCCCGAATGGCTCAGCTTCACTAATGTCCCCGTTGTCATGCTCGACGTAATGTCGCCGGAGGGCGGAACTCTCGAAGGTATCATCGGAATGAACCTCTTCGTCGAGTTCAACCTTGTATTTCATGGCGGAGGACTGCCCGACTACGGCGGCCATGCACTTTTATTAGAGCCTGTCGACTATCGCACTGTTTGCGATATAGCACCCGGCGATGGCGACGGCAAGATTGACAAATTAGACCTCGCTGCTTTCGTTGATGCCTGGCTGGCCACCCCAACCTCAACCAACTGGAATCCAAGGGCCGACTTGGCGCCGGTCGTTCGTGACGGCAGGGTCGACTTCTACGATTTTGCCATACTGGCAGAATACTGGGGACAGGAAATAGCTCCCTAATCAAACGCCGGTATCCCATTTCGCAAAGCAGGCATTTATTTGACATATCCGCACTTTAACAATATGATAAGTCAATTACTTTGCAGAGACTATCTATGCGAATCCTAATTGACTTTGTATATTTACTGGCCGCGATAGGCTACAGCCCCATCGTCATATATCGTGCCGTCAGGCATAAACGCTACCGTAAAGGCTGGGCCCAGCGGTTCGGCAAAATCACCCGAAAGTTTCCCGAAAAAAAATGTATATGGCTCCACGCCGTCAGCGTAGGAGAGGTCAACGCCGCCAAGACCGTCATAAAAGAGCTTCAAAACAAATTCCCGGATTTCGAAATCGTAATCAGCACAACCACCGACACCGGCTTTGCCCGCGCAACCAACACATTTGGCAAAAATATCCATATATTTTACTTCCCCTTCGATTTCTCCTTCACAATGCACCGTGCCTTCCGCAACATTCGACCGTCAATCTGCCTGCTGATGGAGCAGGAAGTCTGGCCAAATTTCGTCCGAATTGCGCAGCAGTTAAATATCCTCGTCGTCGTGGTCAACGGCCGAATCAGCGACAAAACCTTTGCAAGGTACAAAAAACTAAAACCGATTGCCAAAATAATATACCGTAAAGTAACTCTCATTCTTACCCAGACTCAACAGTACGCTCAGCGTTTCAGAGAACTCGGCTGCCCTGATGAAAGAGTAATCGTTACCGGCTCACTAAAATACGACACCGCTCAAACAGAAGACAAAGTCGATGGTGCCGATACCCTCGCAGCCCAGCTCAATATCTCCTGTCATTGCGAGCCCGAACAAAGTGAGGGCGCGGCAATCTCAAAGCCAACCGATGAGACTGCTTCGGTCGCTCTGCTTCCTCGCAGTGACGTCATTGAAGGCACAAGATTGTGGGTGGCAGGTGCCACAGGCCCGGGCGAGGAAAAAATCCTCCTCGATGTCTTCAAAAATCTAATCTCCCGGCAGCAATTCAAAGACCTTCGGCTGGTAATCGTCCCCAGAAAACCGGAAAGATTCGATGAAGTCGCTTTGCTCATTAAAGACGCCGGTTTCGATTTTGCCCGCTACAGCTCTCTCAAAGATACTGAAACCAAATATCCCGAAAAAACACCCGTAATTCTCGGCGATACAATGGGCGACCTGCGAAAATTCTATTCGCTCGCAGCGATTATTTTCGTCGGCCGCTCCCTCGTTCCAATGGGCGGCTCCGACATGATGGAAGCCGCCGCCCTCGGCAAGCCCACCCTCTTCGGCCCGCACGCCTTCAATTTCAAACAAACCGTCGACGCACTTCTAAAAGATGAGGGTGCCGTTATGGTAAAAGATGAACAGGAACTGCTCCAGATGATGCAAAAATGCCTTACTGACCCCAATTTCGCCCAAAAAATCGCCCGCAATGGCCAGGAGGTTATCAGAAAAAACCAGGGTGCCACACAAAAAACCATCAACCAAATCACAAAACTGCTGAGCAATACTTGAACAAAAAACTTTTCCCGTATCTACTTTTTCAGCCTTTCAGCCAATGCTCTAATATGCCCCGGCCCGGTACCACAGCAGCCGACCAGGCAAATTCTGCCGTCCCAACTATGTCAACTCTCGCAGAAGAGTATCGACATGGGAGACGAACTTTTGCGTGTTATCCAGCCAGCCGCCCACATCATCGGCCTTAAACATGGCAAAGTCTACATAGTCACCTTTCAGACGGCTATCAAAAAGCAGGTCGAAATGGCCACCCAATTCTTTCGGGATTAAGCCTGTCTTGACAAGCTCGCGATGCATCAAGGAACGAAGATGTCCATGTTTGCTTGTAGACAGGTTCTTAGTCAACAGCAACGCTGAAACCGCGTAAAAGCACGCATAGTAAAGACGATTCACATAAGAGTTAACGTGCCCCGCATCGAACAATGTCTTGGCCTCATCAATAGCCTCGTGTGCACGCTCCATACGGTAAGCAATCAAAGTTTTTTCTTCATCAGTCATAAAACCACTCCCTCTCGGTCGACGTTTTTATGAAAAGGCATAGCCCGGTAAAGAGGTGAATCCCACTGTTGTTTGCTGTAAACAATAAGCGTAAGTACCTCACAAGTCTCCAGTTCCAAAGGATACACATTATCACGTATTCTCATCTCAAGAGCCATATCTACAGGTCCATTTACTTTTATCAGAACATCATAGTCTGAGTCTCTATCGGCATCCCCACGAGCGCGTGAACCGTACAGAATCACGTCTGCATCCGGAACAACCTGCCTGATAGCTCTTTTGCATCGATGCAGCAGTTCAACATCCACGGAACTGCCTCTCCACGAATCAATAGATATCATCTTCCACCTGTGCCCCAAAATAGCATCAAGAATTTTTCACCGTGCTCTATACTAACAAAATTGTGACACAATTCCCACAATATATTCGCAGTTCCCACAGGCACATTACTACCTTAGTCTCGAACACTCTGTGGGCATTATTTCAGCTTTCCTGCCACGGCTTCGATATGCTCCGGCCCGGTACCACAGCAGCCGCCGATGATGGTTACACCTGCCGAGTGTATTTTTTCAGCCGCTGCTGCGAAATCCTCCGGCGATACATTGTAGACCGCTTTGTCGTCAACTAATTCCGGCTTGCCGGCATTCGGCTCAGCAAAAACACACACAACCTGACTCAAAGCTCTCACCGCCAAAACAAACTTCTCCGCCAGCTCCACATATTCACCAAGTGTCGCAGTGCCGCAATTAAAACCTACTGCGTCAACACCGAGCGCAACTATTTTTGAAACTGCTGCGTTAACATCCACTCCCATCATCGTCTTGAAATCGTCACCCCGTTTATCAAAGGCCATCGACGCAAAAACAGGCAAGTCCCCACAAACAGATTTTACTGCCTCGATAACAATGGCCGCCTCATCGAGAGCCATCATTGTCTCGATGATAAACCCGTCCACCCCCCCTGTCAGCAGCGCCTTCGCCTGCTCACAAACTGCATCTTTTAACTCTTCCGGCTTCATTTTCCCCAAAGGTTCCAAAAATTCTCCGCTCGGGCCTATATCGCCTAAGACGTACTTCTCTTCCCCCGCTGCCCGCCGGGCAATCTCGGCGCCCGCAGTATTTATCATCGCAACTTTGTCAGCCAAGCCGTGCCGGCCCAAAGCATATTGATTCGCCCCAAACGTGTTGGTAAGGACCGCATCGCTGCCCGCCTCCAGATACGCCCGATGGATATCAAGAATAGTATCGCCCGACTCGATATTCAGATAGTCATTGCACTTCCCTGCCTCAATCCCCCTCGCAAACAATTGCGTCCCCATCGCCCCGTCTAACAGAAGCAGTCCCTTACTAATTCTCTCTTTTAGACTCATCCTGCCCATAACCAGACTCCTTAGTTTATTTTCAGTACCTTCCCTTTTATCTCACCGGTACACCTATCCCCACAAACGCGGAAACATTCGACCGCTTCGATTTATATACAATTTATACTCTTCTCCGAAGCGGTCAAGCATCATTCTTTCTTCAACCGGTATGCGAAACAGGTACAGCGGTACAGATGTAATCAGAAAGGCCGACCCCGCAATCCAGTTATGCAGTAACAACACCTGGGCGATTGCCCAAAGAAAGTGTGCGGAATACATCGGATGACGGATATATTTGTATACACCTTTCGTCACAAGCGAATGCTCTTCCCTGATTTCCATCATTGGCGACCAGTTCCGGCCGAGGTCGACGTGTGACCGCCAAAGCAGCAGCAACGCCCCCGCAAAAACAACTGTCCCCACCCAGCCGGCCCACATCGGCAGCTCATAATCCGCGAAGTCCAGCCAGCCTGTTAAAAGGTATACCAAAGGCGCAGCAATAAAACCCAAACTAACTACAACCAGCAGCAATTTATCAAGCCAATTCTTCCGGTCATCAGTGAATTTAGTCCGGTCGTATCCCCTCACATACAATTTCCGCACGACAGAGCCTGTAACAAAACCGATTACGTAGATAACTTCGAAAATGCCGTCAAGCACGGGTATATGCCTTATATTCCTAACCCGGTTATTCAACTATTTGAGCATTAATAATTCTGTAAATATTCTTGTAACCACTCGTCCCGGGGCGATTGAAAAGAATATTGCGTCGTATCTCCGTAAAACTCTCCGATTTTACAGACTTCAGGCTAAGCCTGACAGTGGCCGAACCATCGGAGCCTTCCTCCCCATACATAATTATCTTTATAGAGGCCGGTATAAAAAATTCCTTGGAAACCTCCCTGTATCTATCCAGTTCTGCCATAGCCACAGCTTCCCCATTTACATCAAAATACTCAATCTTTCGAACTAAATAGTCCCGGCGACTGATATATATCTTCTTGTCAACCCCACGCTTGCCATTGCCTCTGACAAGCACGTCAAAGTTGTCTTCTTTAGACAAAGACCAATCCTTTTCATTACTGACTTCGACTATCCCAAGGCCTTCTCCCAGAGTTTTAGGAACAAACATAAGTCCGCTCGAAGAACCCTGCTCCGACCATTTACCCCACGAGTATCGGCTGACTTCAGGCTTGATTAAAAGCCAGAACTCGCTTGCGTTTGAGCCGAGAACAATACCTCTCGGATTAAAACCAATATCGCCCTGAAGATAAACTTCTGCCGGTGGATTCGCCCAGATTTTCACCGCAAAGTTTTCGTTGTGTGCTTTGCCCTCACTATAGTACTGCCAAAGACATTGACCGCTGGCCTTCAAAGGTCCTATATTTTGCGAACGCGAACTCAAAGCGTGCAGCGCCTCAGACACAGATTTTTTGCCCGGAAAAACCGGCTCCGGCTCACGCCTTTGCGGCTCGCAGCCGGCTACAATTAATAATAAAATCACCCAGGCAAAATAAAGTATCAATCGCAGGCTGCTTCTCGGTTTTGAATTTTGAATTTTAAACATTTGAATTCGTTTAGTATTTCGTGCTTCGAATTTCGGATTTACTCCATCCACTATACGCTAAACACTATACGATATTTACAAGTCCACCTGAAGTATTTGGCCAATCTGGGACGATAATTGTTCGATTTGCTCCTCATCCAGATGCGGATTTATCAATTCCACGAATTCCTTATCGCCGCCCGCTATCCTCAAACGCCATATTTCCTTGCCGTCTTCGGCTTTGGATGAATCGTACTTAAGACGCCTTTTGCGCATCAAAACAAGCGCCAACACAAACCGGAAGTTTATCTTTTCCTGCTCTCTCTCACCTGCCAGCCGCTCAAAAAAGGCCATCAGCATCTCGTCATCAACGAATATCTGTTTTTTCTCGTCCGGGTGTGGCAGTCTGGTCTTCCAGTAACAAAAAACATTCGGCTTATGCTCATTCCAATAGTCGGCACAAAAATCCTGACGCTTTAGTCCTTCCTCGCTTTCTACAAGAGCGCCATAGTATTCTTCGCCGGCCTCTATCCGCCTGCCCGCCCCGTAGCAATGCCCCAACGGCTTATCAATTTCCCATTCGTCCATTTGAAGAACCTTTTTGCAAATCCTTTGCTGCTTTTTCCACTTCACGCCATACACGAAGCAGGTTAGTGCCCCATATTTTTGCAATATCGTCTTCGCAATACCCTCGTTTAACCAATTCAATCGTAACATTCAATGCTTCGGAATGGTCGTTAAAGCCGGGGATACCGCCACCGCCATCAAAATCACTGCCGATACCAACATGGTCTATCCCTGCAATCTTAACTGCATAGTCTAAATGGTCAACAAAATCCTTCAGACTTGCAGGCGGGTATTTCGCATTGATTTCTTTCATTTGCTCATTGAACCACTCGATATCCTTTGTCTCGCTATTACCTGCTTCTCCTAAACTTTTTATCGCTTTACGTCGTTCGGGCGAATCCGGCTTCAAAAAACCGCTATACGCTACTATCTGAATAACGCCGCCGTTTTTCGCAAGCGCTTTCAACTGCTTATCATACAAATTCCTTGAGTGGTCGGCAAGTGCCCGGCATCCCGAATGTGACGCGATAATAGGGGCCTTCGACACTCTTATTACATCATAAAAGGATTCTACAGAAATATGAGACACATCAACCATAACGCCCAGCCGGTTCATTTCCGCAACAACTTTCTCACCGAACTTGCTCAGCCCGTTGTGTTCGGCTGCCTTGTCGCCGAGTTTTTTCCTGGGATTGCACGAGTCGCAAATGTCATTGTGACCATTATGACTCAACGTGATATACCGGACGCCTAAGTCGTAGAATTTTTTCACTTTTGACAGGTCTTTACCAATCGCAAATCCGTTCTCGATACCAACCATAATAGCTCTTTTGCCGGCCTGTATAACGCGCTCAACCTCGTCCGGGGACAAGGCAAGCTCGCAGCGCTCGGGATACATCTTCTCAGCCAGACGATGGATTGCACCAATTTTATGCACCGCAGATTCATACGCACTTTTGTACCCATCGGCGTCGCGATTCTGCTGCCTGACGTAAGCCGCTAAAAACACACCGTCCACACCGCCCTTATCCATTTTGACAAGGTCGCATTTGAGCCTGGTATTGTCCATCCCCGGATCATATATCCCCGTGGGATACCTTGTATCAGGAATGTCAACGTGACTGTCAAGTGTTAATGCCTTCTTATGAATTAACTTCGCCATATCAAAGATTCCCTGCTCGGCCACCGACTCTTCTGAATAGCCAAACAAGGCTATTGCCAGTACCGTCAGCAATAGAGCTCTAAATTGTCTAAAAATAATCGCCACCTTAATTCTTATTCAAACTTCAGCCATTGGCTGATATTTTGTGCCGTTTTAGGCCCTATGCCTTTAATCTTTTGCAAATCATCACAATTGCCAAAGGCCTGACTGCTGCTGTCTTCTTTGCTGAAATTGTTACGATAAGCTGCTATCGCTTCAGCCCGCGAAATGCCTATACCCGGCAATCTTACCAGGCTCGACACGGAGGCTTCGTTTGGATTGATTCTCTCGTCCAACTCGATGATACTTGATTGTCGAACCGCCTCAAGACTCGAAACCGCAAAAACCGTACAAAGCAGAGCACATACGCTCACACTGATAACAAACGCAAAAGCTCGAATCCTGTTTTGACCGGCCTCCGAATGTCGGATATAGTTATAACTTGCCATATAATCCTTTATATGCCACACTCTGAAAAATCGCTACTCGACCAATACACAAGCTGCCGGCTATGAATCACAAAACACGTATCAAGATATATCTACCGATTGAAAACAACATCGTGCAATCTCTTCAGCGTGTGAAATGATTTTTTGGGTTCAAGCCGGTCCGTCAGCAGACCACTGTTGGATATAGTACTGCTCTGGTTATCGCAAAGACTCGAGTAGGTCACCGTATCGACAAATTGTTTGCTCAGTGCTATCTTACAAAACTGCTCAATCCACTGTCCCTGACGATCCTGGTCCCATTCCTTATGCCACACGCCGGCAACTTCCCCCTGCTGCTGACCGTCTCCGTGCTGGCTCGGTACTTCCACGTCGGTTATATACAAAGGCTTGGCTATAGGCCCAAAGCAATCCAAAATTGACGATATTTGCATCATATCTCGAACATGCATACCAGATTGATTTTTTCCAAAACGCATAGCCAGTCCGAATGCATCAAAATTAATCCCGCTCTGTACAATCATATCCATATAAACCAGGGGTGGAATCGTATCAGCATTTGTTGCATAATACTCACCCCAGGGGTCGCTGATTTCTATTATCTTAAAAGCCCTGTCACTGGCCGCTTTTACTGCCATATTAGCCGCACGAGTCATTTCCAGGACCTGCTCGAAGTTAAATCCAAAATCGTTAAACACATTCAAGCCGCTGATAACAGACCACACATGAATATCGTTTGCATACCGGCTGACTACCTTTGTAACAAATTGATATGCCGTCTCACGAATCTTTTCAAAGCCGCCGCCACCCCGCAGCAGCCACTTGGGTAGAGTCTCTTTCGAAAAACAAAGAAGAGGTCCTGCGCTTATTGCCAATTTCTTTTTACTAAGAACCTTAATACAGGCGTCAACCATCGAAAAATCGCAACTGTCTCTAACAGACTCTATCTGTGCCCAGTTTATCGGTATCGTTACGAACCCGAAAAATTCGAGCAGCCTTTTAACATATTTATAATTATAAATCTGCACCGGGTTTACTCTGCAGCCAAAACTGCCTCGTCCAAAACCGTGGCTTTCGCCGCGCGCATTAAAAAGCGACTCCGCATGGTTAATTGCCAGCTTCTCGGAAAATACTATTGCTTTTCTCAGCGACTCATCTGCCAATTGAGACGCCGCTGGTGCCTTTGTTATTTGCTGAATTGACTGAATAAACAAATCCTGGGCCTCTTTGTAAATATCCGTTAAGCCCTCTACTCGGTCAAAAAGCGACCAGTCCTCCCGCTTGTTAATTATTTGCATCAGCCTTGCTCGTGCTATCTCGACGTTTAGAATATACGGCTCAGTCCTCTCAGGCAGGCAGGTCGTCGGTAATAGCAC
The DNA here is from genome assembly GCA_964451425.1 of uncultured Pirellulales bacterium. Lineage (GTDB taxonomy): Bacteria > Planctomycetota > Phycisphaerae > Sedimentisphaerales > Anaerobacaceae > CS2-K091. The sequence continues at coordinate 11,608 of CAYVIT010000014.1, read as the reverse complement.
CCTCCCGAAACCTTCAATAGGCCACAACAATGCAAGCCCCGCAGTTCCCAGATTTGGCCTTTCACATTTGATAATGCCGTTTTTGAATGTAATCTTTGCCCGGCGAATACCAACACCATCGGTCCCGAAAAGATACGCGCCACACAGCTTGAATTTCTCAAAAATTTTGCCGTTCTTAAAAACCCGAAATCTCATTTTTTCCCTTAACTCAAGTTAGCTCACTGTCCATTCATACTGCACTACGCGAATTATAGCAATTAAGCCCGTAAATACAACTCAAACTTTGAGTGATTTTGCTCAAATGTGGAATTGCTCTGCTGAAAACTTATCGTGAATGTAATTCTGAATCCGCCAAAGGTGGGTGAAGAATCTTTTTATCGCCCGGAAACGGCGAGATTCTCCGCCGGGTTTATGCAGAGCGAAGCGAAGTGCTCGAAACGGCACAGCCGACTTTAAACAAGGCAATGTGAAATGCAGCAATGTGTGCGAAATACGATATATGAAATTCAAAAGCCCGCCCGAAGTGACATTACCGCAACTATACAAGCTGAGCCGTTTTATCCGATGCCGATAAAGCAATGTCGTTTTGCTCGACTAACCTAAATATCAGGCCGATTTGATTGAGTAACATTTCAATCAGGCCGATATTTATCAGAACCGACTCAGGACTATATTGCGGCAGAGCGACAATTACATAACCATAGTTAATCTGCTCCGTAGCCAACTGCACGGCAACAACACCAAAGTCGTTTATCCGAGCTATGACCGGCTCGGCACCGTCGTCAATTTTAGCACAGACTCCTTTCAGAAAAGACTCGCTAATGTCCAGTTCGGACAATTTTTCGGAGTTGCTCAGCCAGCGGCTGCCATCTCTGCCTATAATCATCACAATGGGACCATCCTCGGGCAGAATATCAAAAATTTCTCCTGCAACATGTTCATTTAGCGCACTGACCTGAGGAAACTGTGACTGGCAAATATCCATTCGACTCAATCCTTTTCAATTTTACAAAACTGTTCTCGAAATGACTTCGGTATAATCGAAGGGATACTTTCTTTGCATTCTGATCTAAGGGAATGTTCTGCTTGCATTCTGCCAAAAAACGCAATCGCTGAGCTTTGAAGCAGATTTATGGGACCCACATCCCCTGCCTTAAGTGCGGATATTTCGATGGATTTTAACAGGGTACTGCCCGGTCTTTACGTTACCTGCGCTTTTGGTGTGTTTTCTTTGTTGAAGGAACTTTTTTTCTGGGGAGGCCTGCGTATTTTTGTGCTAAAAACGACAAGAATTTTACAAAAGGCCGTTTTGAGAGTAAAAATCAATGACGAGTCAAATCTGCAAAAATTTTTGTGTTGACATGCCTGCTCTTAGGCACTAAAATAATATAAGGATGGATTAGCGTTGATATTTTGGGATTTTGCAACACGACACGGCACCAGCTACTATTGCGAAAATTTTATGACCGCTTTGGCCAGAAATGAGGGCAGTAAAATGACTGGGGGAACAAAGAAAAACGTAAAGAACCTAATTTGTGCCGGCATATCTATATTATTCATAACAGCAAGTGCGAAAGCCACTCTCGTTAACTCAAATTCTATAGTTCAAGATGGCATAGAATACTACATCCAGACGGACAAGGCTGTTTACGACTTGGGTGAAATTGTTGAGATATTATACAGGGTAACTAATGTAACTGAAAATCCTATATCTTTAGGAGAAGGTCCTCAGTGGCCAGATTGTTACAGTTCTATTATCAAAGATGATGCTGACAGCGAGGTTTGGCGCTTGCCGTGGCAAATACCAATTCTTCCACCTATGAATTTTGGTTTAAGTGCCTATGGTTCAAGAGAATGCGAAAGACTCTGGAATATGATGAACGAAAATGGAACGGATTTAGAATTTGACGACTTTCCAGTGCCTCCTGGGCTATATACCGTGACCGGCAAACTATGGCTTGATAGCTCTTATGAAACAGTCCCTGTGTCAGTATCCATAGAAATAATCCCTGAACCATGTTCATTAGTTTTATTAGGGGCTGGTTTGATGGGTATATTTTTGAATAGAAAAAGAAAGGACTAAAAGATGAAAAGGAGAGATAGACCAGAGATGGTATTTTTGGTTTTATTAGCTCAACTTAAAGTCGCGGTTGGCATCAAGTGAAATGAAATATGCGGTCTAAGTGAGGATATCGTATCAATTCAAAATCAAAGCATCGATTTTAGTCTGGCCATCGGAAATTTTCTTCCGGGACAGGCCGTTACGTGTGCTCCGGGCATGTCTTTATGACCATAAATTCGGCTTTTCGGAATCCTGTACCGATTTTGAAGAAAACGAACCAGTTTCAAGAGAGACTGCATCTGCCGTGCAGTAGGCGACGTATAGTCGAAATTACCCACAAGACAAATTCCTACTCCGTTTTCGTTTGCCCAGTTATTAGGTGTCTTGCAGTGAGCTCCGGTAAGCTGTTCTCGCCAGCGAAACGTTACCTCCACCTGGCCGTCACCACTGTCGGTGCCGTTACCTATAACAAAATCGTATCCGACTCCGTCCCAATGGTTCTCTTCTCTGTGCTTCCTGTCAAATATAGCCGAATTTCCCTTGTTTGTTGCCGAGTGATGTATCACGATTGCGGCCCATCTTTTTTCCAATCGTGACGGGGGATACCACTCTCGTGGGATATTTTTATCAATACTTCCCAGCTTTAGCTTCGGCTTTACAATAGTCGGCTCAACTAATGTGAGCTCTGAATTAGGATTATATACTATCCTCGGCTCAGCCGCGTCTTTGTTTGCACAGCCGCTGAAAATTAATAAACAACTGAATATTGTAGATAATCTGCCAAACATCCTTTTATTATTTCCCATAATCCGTTATGGAGCAGTCTTTGACGTGATTATAAAAACCCCACCGCCGACTGTGCCTGTGTTTAATCCTCGTTTCTTGCTGGACCCGCCTTTTCTTTATATTTGACCATACACACACTATTACCTCGCTCGTCGAACTCAACCTCATCCATATATGAGCGCATAAGGAACAATCCTCGGCCCTCCGGCCTGTAGAGATTTTCACCATACCGCGGATCAGGAACTGCTTCCGGATCGAATCCATTACCTTCATCCGTCACAGAAACTGTAATCTTATCCGCCTCCACCAAATAATCAATCCTTACACCCTTGGCAGGGTCCATTTTATTACCGTGCCTGACCGCATTGATAAAAGCCTCCTCTAAAGCCAGATGCACGGCAAAAATATCACCTTCGCCGAAATTATGGTCTTTGAGGCTGGACAGGACACTCTCACGCAAAGAAGAAATAGCAGAAGATATACTCTCAACAACCGCTGAGTAACTAACAGGCATTTCTGAAGACATAATCTATTCCATCCTGAAGGGCCCCCAACCGTGATGCAAAACTAAAGTTACATTTCAAGCCATCGGCCATATAGTATCCCAGATTATCAGACAATCTTTGCCGAGCAAAAAAAACAAAAAAAGCGAGCCTAATCCGTGCCGGACAGACTCTGGGTCGCACTTTCGACATCATCATATATATCAAAAATTTTGTTAAGACGCGTGATTTTGAATATCTCGTAGAGCCTTGAGCTTATATTACAAAGTCTTAACTGGCCATCCTGCTCATAAACCTTTTTACTGATCCTCATTAAAAGACCCAAAACAGCAGAAGATAGAAAACGAACATTGCAAAAATCCAATATCAGATTTATACGGCCCCCCTCTTCTATCACCGACATAATAGAGCCTCTAAGTGCCTGAATGTCCATCTCTTCGAGAATCTTCTCGTCGACAAAAGTAACTACAGTTGCATTCTCAGCATACTGTACACTGATCCTCGGCTTAATCACAGCCATAATAATCTCCATACAAGACTATCATCATACGGCGGAATCTTATGTTAGAAATACCCGGTTGTCAAGCTTTTTACGCAAGTAAAAAAAAAAATGGGATTTTTTTCATTTTACTCATTTTAGAGAGGAAAATTACCTTGATTTACGGTAATAATTAAACTTGGTAGAGTAAATGCAAATAAAAGAATTTACTATCAGCCCTGACAGCTCTACACAAATGCAATTGTTCAGACCAGGAGTGTTGTCGGAAAAGCAAAGCTTTCAGCTTTAATCGAAGGATAGAAAATGCAGCATACAAAGACGCATAAGCTATAAGAGTTCTCTTGTGCTCTTGTGTTCGTGTGCTCTTGGGCGCTTATCAAATGAATATCAGCGAATTCCAACGCATAATCGCAAAAAAATACGAAAAGCGAGACCGAGAAAGGGGAATTCCCGCCACGTTTATGTGGTTTATTGAAGAGGTCGGTGAGCTTGCCACAGCCTTGGCTTCAAATGACCAAAATAACAAAGAGGAAGAATTTGCCGATGTCTTCGCCTGGCTATGCACACTCGCAAACATAACCGATGTGGATTTGGAAAAGGCCTGCCGTAAGTACACCGGCAAAAGCATCGACGGCTTCAAACCAAAATAACGGATAGCTTCGTTTGTCTATGCACTAAGCCCTATACGCTATTCTTGTCCTCCGCTTCTTGCATCTCATCGCCGACTTCGTCCGCATGCTGAATCCCTTTACCTGCATTAGCTGCTAACAACGCGCGGAAGAAACACCACGCCAAACCACCTACTATGATCAGAAAAACCGCCGCTAAGATGATGTACGAAACGCCGCTCAGCTTGTCCCGAATAGGCACTGTCTCTTCACTGATTTTGACACTATCCATCAGACCAAGCAGTATCACCGCAACAAAGGCGCTCACATCCATCGTCGCCAATATCCCGGCCCATCGCGCAAACCACGATACCTGACTGCTGGATGTATTATGCTTATCTAAAAGATAATTGCTCAGACCCATCACAACAATACTGACCACCAGAAACAACCAGAATAGTGGATTCTTCAGTTGACTTGCAGCCGCCTCCGGGACTGATGAGCCAAGTAAAATAACCAACAAACCTACTGCCGGAATTAACGCTAATAAAAGCGATACTACTCCACCTTTCCTGCCGTCAGTACCCAAATCCGCCTCTTCATATCTTGGCGACTCAACATCGCTGCGACCTCTGAACAGACTGAAAATAACGGACAATACCGGCGTCAGACCAACAACAACAAGTCCAACGCAGTTTGGAAGTATCCATTTGCCTTCAGGCGTCCTTATGAAACCTACTTCACTGCTGATATCGTCGAAAAGCTGCCAGAAGAAAAGAGTACCCAGTAGAACTGGAATCACTATCCGAATCAGATAATCCCACCATCTGCCCACTTGCCAGTCACTTCGGCTGTTCGCGTGACGCCGCAACGTCCCAATCCGCCAAAGCCAGCCTAAAACAACACACTCCACCAGACCCATAAACGCTATGCCCCACGTCCCGTTCACAAAGCCGTCAATAGTACCAAGCCAGTTGAATCCCGCCCTCGTCACAAACAACAAGCCGAAACCAAAGCCCACCACGCTCAGCACAGGCAGAACAATGCTCCTGCGCCATCCGGTCTTGTCAACGATACTCGCCAGAATTGCTTCGGTCATCGAAAATGCCGAGTCAAGACCCAGCGTGATAAGGGCAAAGAAGAAAATAAAGCTGAACCACGCCGAATATGGTAGCTGCGCCAGCGCGTATGGAAACGCCACAAAGGCAAGCGACGGACCCGACTCGGCCACCGTCTCCACCGTCACGGCATGACCGGCCTGCTGAGTCACGAACGCCATCCCACCCAGCGTGGCGAATACCGCCAGACCCGCTACAAAACTCGTCGCAAAGTCGGCAATGCTGATAATAGCGGCATTATTATTCAAATCGCTTTTCCTGTGCAGGAAGCTCGCGTAAGTTATCATAATGCCGTAAGCAAGACTCAACGAAAAGAACACCTGCCCGAACGCATAACGCCATGTAATAGCTTTGTAAAGTTCCGACCACACCGGGTCCAGGTAATACGCCAGCCCCTGCATACACCCTTCCAGAGTCAGGCCGCGAACCGCAAGGATAAGCAGCATCAGCCAGGGAAGCGGAACGGTCAGCCACACGATCTTGCCGACCAACCGAACGCCCTTGAATATGCAAAAGTACATCGCCGTCCACGTAATCACCAGAGGCAGCACTATATTCCACCGGATAGAGCCGAGGTAGAAACGCGCACCCTCGATGTCAATCTTGCCCAGATATGTCTCGTTAAAGAATTGCTTGGCGTTCTCAACGCCTTCAATCCCCACCCCCGCCCAGGGCAGTTCCCCTCCCTTGAAAATTCCCACGATACTGTACCACAAAAAGCTGAAACAATACGCCAGTATCACAGGGTAATAAGTCACTATCACAAAGGCAAGAATAATACCCCACCAGCCGACAAGCTCAAAGCGCTTGTGACCACGCTTGAATGCGTCCGGGGCCGCACGCTGAGTATAGTGGCCGATGCTGAACTCGAGAATCATCACGGGAATACCAACCACAATCAGAGCAAGGATATAAGGTATCAAAAACGCACCGCCACCATAGCTGTAAAGTTTATATGGAAATCCCCAAAGATTACCCAGGCCTACCGCAGAACCTACCGCCGCAAGTACAAATCCACCTCGTGTTCCCCAGCTCTCACGTCGCTCTTCCAGAAGCTCAGCTTTCATATTTCGTGTTTCGCAGTCCTTTTGCTTTTTGGCTCTAATGCCTGCGTACTATTATCTTCTTCTGCTGTACCCTTATTTTTTATACCCAGCAATCCAAGCGTATCACGCTCAATGATGCTTTGAATATTGCCCCGCGGGACCGTCGGCAAATTCGTATCGGCTAACCGCATATTAAAACCAAGCAGCGCCTCTATGCACTCCCCCGCATTGCCCGCCGGAAAACCGCTGCCGAAAAGCAGTTTATTCATCACGCCCCGCTCGTATGCTGACATCACCATATTATAAACCTGCCAGACATTACTTGGCCTTATCGTTAAATCCGCGTAAACATGTTTGTGTTTAGCTACTATTGACAACGTCTGCTCAACAAACGGTATACCCATAGTACCGATAACAATTTTCAAGCGGCCAAATGCCCTCGCAATCCCATCCAAAAGGTAAGGCTGAGTATAGTCAAGAACTGCTTCACGGCCAAGGCCCACACCGCTGTTATGAAAGAAAACGGGCAATCCAACTTCCTGGGCCGATTCGTAAAATTGCATCGCCCTGCTGTGGCAAGGGTGAAAACCGCACTGGCAGCAATACAAAACCGTCCCCTTCAGTCCCAGCTTATCTCTTAAAAAGGTCAGATGTTTAACACTGACATTATCTTTCGTCGGCTCTACGACCGCAAAACCAACCATCTTTTCTTTATGCTTGACAACATATTCTGACAGCTTCTTATTGACCTCTTCGTTCGATTCCCCGGCCCTGGCCAGAACTATACAGGCATCCACTGTCTCTGCCGCCTCCAGATGTTCCGACGCGCCGACATCATCGCCTGCGGCAAAGTCTATATGTGTGTGACAGTCAACTATCATATTTAAGCCCTTTTAATCACTTGGCCGCCATCTATAGCAGCCCGAATAATTGCAGCAATATTAGTCTCCACCTATCCCCCCGTCAAGTACAAACATCTCCGCTATTTAGCCCGTTTCTCGGTCGTTTTTTCATAAAGTTTCTCTTAATAACCGGCCTCTTGTCAATTCATACCTGTTTATCTGTCCCTCTCGCAGAAACAGCCCACTTTGTCCCACAACCCCATAAATATAGATTTTTTCGGACATTACTTCAAGTCTTGCTTTATTTTCCGCCCGGAATTCCAAACTCCCTGATTTTAAGCAAAAATACCCAAAAGCTTTTCTTGACCTCTCTGTTCCACTGCGGTAATATTACGCTCGGTCGTTAGCTCAACCGGCCGGCTCAATAAATTCATTTTTGAGTCTTGTATCTTAAGTCTGTTGTCTTGAGTCTTAAGTTTGTTGTCTTGAGTCTTAAGTCTGGTGTCTTGAGTCTTAAGTCTGGTGTCTTGAGTCTTAAGTCTGTTGTCTTGAGTCTT
>CAYVIT010000014.1:0-3487 GCA_964451425.1 uncultured Pirellulales bacterium | reverse complement strand
TGTCTTGAGTCTTAAATATGGATTGTCCGGTTTGCAAAAACGCGATGATTACTCTTGAGCTTCAGGAAGTTGAAATCGACTACTGCACCGACTGCGGCGGTATCTGGCTCGACGCAGGGGAGCTAAAAATGCTCCTCGGAGAGCCGGAAAAGGCTGCACAACTGCTCAACTCTTTTAAAAACGAACAAACATCCGGCGAAAAATTCAGAAAATGCCCGATATGTCTGAAAAAAATGTGCAAAATCACCGTCGGCTCTTCCAAACCCATCCTGCTGATAGACAAATGCCGCAAAGGTGACGGCCTCTGGTTTGACAAAGGTGAATTACAGGATATCTTTGACCGGGCCAAATTGGACAAAGATAATAAAATTCAGAAATTGTTAGCCGATATGTTCGGCCGAGAAGGAAAATTCGAATAAAATAACCTTGGATTCATTTAGGAGAAAAAAAATGGGTACATACAGTATAATATTTGCGGTCGTCGGAGTCGTCATTCTCGTCATCGCACTCGTTCTAAAGAAACGTCAGTCATAGAAAAACAAAACAGTAACAATTCAAATAATGAAAGGGGGAAAGTATGGGTGCGCTATTTTCCGTCGCAGGCGTACTGATCCTGCTCCTTGTCTTACTGGTCGTGCTTTTTCTTTTTGTAATCGGCATTTACAATGCCTTGATTCGCCTGCGCAATCAGGTCAAGAATGCCTGGTCGCAGATTGACGTACAGCTAAAACGCCGACACGACCTGATTCCGAACCTCGTCGAAACCGCAAAGGGCTATATGAAGCACGAACGCGGAACCTTTGAGGCCATAACAGAGGCACGAAGCAGGGCGATGGGTGCAAAGACCGTCTCCGAAGCCTCAAAAGCAGAAGGCGCTCTGGGCGAAGCCCTCAGCAAGTTTATGCTCGTTGTTGAAAACTATCCCGACCTCAAGGCAAACCAAAACTTCCTCGCGGTTCAGGAAGAGCTTACCGGCACAGAAAACAAAATCTCGTTCGCAAGGCAAAACTATAATGACCAGGTCTTGTTCTTTAACAACAAGATTCAGATGTTTCCTTCCAACATCATTGCCAGTATGTTCAATTTCACAAAGCGTGATTTCTTCGAGATTGAAGTTGAAGGCGAACGCGAAGTGCCGAAAGTGGATTTTTCTTAAAACGGCGACGAAGCTAAACGTCACACAGAACAAAATTCGATTGTTGGTTCGTGGCAAGTGATTGTTCGACCGGATAATCTATGAACTACGAACTGCACATTATGAACTAACAATGTGGGAATTAATACGAGTCAACAAAAGAAACTCCATATTGCTGCTTCTGACAATGGCAGTATGCCTGATACTGCTCGGCTTCTTCATAGGCTTGGGCTTCTTCGGCTCTGAAGGCGGCTTCATCGGCATCATTATTGCCACGGTAATCTGGCTCATCCTCACCGCTGTCAGCTTTTCAAGCGGCGACCAAATTTTATTGGCTGCAAGCAAAGCCAAACCCGTCACCCACGATGTCCATCCACAGCTATTCAACGTCGTCGAGGAAATGAAAATCGCCGCCGCTCTGCCCAAAATGCCCAAAATCTACATCATCAACGACCCCGCCCCAAATGCCTTTGCGACCGGCCGAAGCCCCGAAACCGCATCCGTCGCCGTTACTGCCGGCCTCCTGGCCCGCTTAAACCGAGATGAGCTCCAGGGCGTCATCGCACACGAGGTAAGCCATATCCTGCACCGTGACATTCTCTTCGTAACGCTGGCCGGAATAATGCTTGGCTCCATCGTCCTGCTCTCCCAGGTCTTCCTGCGAGGTATGTTCTACAGCTCGATGGGCGGACGCGGCAGAAGGACCTCTTCCGGCGGCAAAGGAGCTGGCCAGGCCCAGCTTATTATGCTCGTCATCGCAATCATTGCTGCGATTCTCGCCCCAATAATGGCGTACTTGCTGTATTTTGCACTCTCCAGAAAACGTGAGTATCTGGCCGACGCCGGCGCCGCACGTCTGACACGCTACCCCGAGGGCCTCGCCAGCGCCCTGGAAAAAATCGCCAATGACCCTTCGCCGCAACTGGCCGGTGCCAATAAAGTTACGGCCCCAATGTACATTGCAAATCCTTTCAAGAAAAAAGGCCAGAGAAAGCTCTCCAACCTGACCAGCACCCACCCGCCCATTACGGAAAGAATACGAATTCTGCGCAATATGACCCATGGCGCCTCCCTCAAAGACTACTCCGACTCCTTTAGTTCCGTAACAAAAACCAAAACGGTCGTACCCATCGCCGCCCTCACCAAAGAAGACATCGCGGTGCGCCAGGCCGGCGAAGAAACCAAAAAGAAAGAACGCCGCGAAACCCAGATGCGCCAGGTCAACGACATTATGAGAAAGGTAAATCAATTCGCCTTCCTGACCTGCCTGTGCGGGCTGAAACTCAAAATCCCACCCAATTTCAAAAGCGATAAAGTCAAGTGTCCCCGCTGTAAAAGAATCCTGGACATACCCAAAAAGTAAAGCCGCGTACTCACAGTGATATTTTCGCCGGGGGTTAATTTTCATACGCAGCAGCATTATTTTGCCTCTGAAATAGGGTTTGTATTTATTAGTTCATTGCTCATAGTTCTTTGTTCGTAGTTCCTTGCTATAAAATAAGTTACGTTCATTTTTGGCTTTTCGGTAATTGGGTTTAAATTGGCTTTGATCCGGCTTCTCCAGAGGCTACGCCAGGATAAATTGGGTTCGTTTTGGGTTCGTTTTTCCCATGTTCACCAAGTGTCCATTTTTCATAATCCATTCTAATATAATAACTTACGTTCATTTGACTTTTTCGGAAATTGGGTTCGTTTTGCATAAAAGGTCTGATTTGTAAAGCGCTCTCTACACTTGTAAAGCGCCGCAGGCGCGAAAATAGCTGGATTCTCGACGCTATTATTATGTAGAGAGATAATTTCATATTACAAATCTCAGATTTCAAATTCAGTTGTTGGTAACTGGTTACTGGTTATTGGTAAATGGTTATTGGTAAATGGTTAATGGTAATTAGCTGCTGACTCCTAACTGCTCAATTTTACATTCTAAATTCTCAATTCTACATTGTTGTTCACATTATACCAAACTATGCTTAAATGTTCAATATTATTCTAACTTTTTTGGAAAATATTAGCCACAAATTTCACAGATTTAACAGATTTATTAGCCACGAAAAGGCACAAAAGGCGCAAAGAGAATTTAGACAGGATAACAGGATTTTTTTGCCACGGAGAGCACAGAGAACGCAGAGTTTATTAAATTTAACCACGAAGACACGAATTAATTTTGCAACGAATTACACGAATTTTTTAGACGCAGATTTCGCAGATTAACACAGATTGGGCGGATTTTGTTTTGCCAGCCGATGCGGACTTGGCAGCGGCTTTCTCGATACAAGTATCTGTGAAGCCTGCGGCCAGCGTCCGCTGGGCCATCGGGGATGGCCCGCATAAGAATATGCAGGCCGGCAAAAG
>CAYVIT010000013.1:14867-42270 GCA_964451425.1 uncultured Pirellulales bacterium | reverse complement strand
TCGCTTTCCATCTCCAGTCCTCTGTTAATCGGGCCGGGATGCATGACCATGATATCCGGCTTTGCTTTTTTCATTCGGTCTACGGTCAATCCAAAGTAATGCGAGTACTCCCGTATCGAGGGAAAAGGATTTCCACCGAGCCGTTCAAACTGAATGCGAAGCATGTTTATCACATCAACCTTTTCGATAACCTCATCGAGTGAATAGCTTACGCTGACCGGCAACTCACTTACCCTGCCCGGCATCAATGTCGGCGGACCGACGAATATGACTTCGGCACCGAGTTTCGTCATTGCCCACATATCACTGCGGGCAACGCGGGAGTGCGCAATATCGCCGACAATTGCTATTTTTAAACCTTCAAGAGTGCCTTTAATTTTTCGGATGGTGTAAACATCCAAAAGACCCTGGGTAGGATGCTCACAGAATCCATCGCCTGCATTAATGACGCAGGCGTTGATATTCCTGCTTAATAATTTTGGCGCACCGCCGGCGCTGTGTCGAATCACGACAATATCAATTCCCATTGCTTCCAGATTTCTGGCTGTGTCCAGTAACGTCTCGCCTTTACTGACGGCGCTGGCTTTCTTCGTGAACTCTATAACATCTGCGCTTAAGCGGTTTGCAGCCAGAGCGAAGCTTGTTCGGGTTCGAGTGCTGTCTTCAAAAAACAGATTGACTACGACCTTGCCGCGTAAAGGTGGGGCTTTTTTAACCGAGCGAGTGCTTATCTGCTCAAAACCCTTGGCTGTGTCAAGAATATATGTAATCTCTTCGGCGCTGAGCTCACGCAGGCCAAGTAAATGCTTACGGTGCCACTTGAACGATTTACCTTTTCTTATTAACGCCATAACTTCGTGTAAATCCGGATTTCGAATTTCGCGCTTTATTCAATAACCACCTCGTCTTTTCCATCTGACTCGACAAGGTTGACCTGTACTAATTTACCGGGTTCAGCATCGGTTTTGTAACCGGCGTAATCAGCCTGAATAGGGAATTCCCTTCCGACTCTGTCAACAAGCACGGCCAACTTTATGGCTTTAGGTCTTCCCAAATCTATAAGGGCATCCATCGCCGCCCGTGCAGAACGGCCGGTATACAAAACGTCATCAACTAAAATGATAATTTTATCATCTATATCGAAGCCGATTTCAGTGGTTCGAACCTGAGGCTGGCCGGTACCCTGCGGTGAATTCAAATCGTCCCTGTAAAGCGTTATATCCAGGGTTCCATAAGGCACATTTTTACCAAGCCGCTGTGATAAAAGGGCCGATAATCTTTGGGCGAGAATTTCACCCCTGCTGCGGATGCCAATAGCGGCAATGTCCAGCTCGCCCGGTGTTTCAGAGATGATACGGCCTGCCAAATCTTCGAGAATTTGTTCGATTTGTTCAGAATTCAGGATTACTTTCATAATTACCACAAACCTTAATCGAAGCTGAGTCTTCAAATTAGCCAGAGTATAACAACAACATCTCGATTAGGCAAGATTTCTAAGATATGTTTCTTAAAACCGTGTTTTTAGTATTGAAACCCGTTAATTTTGTGTAAAATAGCTCAACAATCTACTTGAAAAACAAGGCGTTTTTTGGTATCATAATGAAAAGGATTTAAAGGCAGGAAAAGACAAATTAGGGAGGTCGACATCCGGGAGCGGTTTTGCTCTTTTCGTGTTTTGTCGCTACCTCCGGAGTGGGGGACATGAAACAAAGTCCTAAAATAATGTTCGTACTGGTCCTTATAGCATGCTCAGCAGCTATGCTAATACCTGTGCGGACAGTTGCTGGAGATGAAAGTCGGTCAGCAGGGGACGTTTTACAGCCTAAGGCGCTAAACCACGCTGGAATCTATGCCCTGAGAGATATAGAGCCAAGCTTGACGGGAGCGGGAGTAAAATTTGCGGTTGTCAGCCGAAGTATTACTTATATAGACGATGAGCCGCAAAACGATTATCGTCCGGTCATTGAGCATAACTGTTTCAAAGGCAGTCAATTTGGATTTCACGACCAGGCTGCGCCACAGCCGGCTATTTCACCCCACTCAACAGCGATCTGTTCTATACTGTTCGGCGAAGACCCTGACGCATATAATCCTGAGCTGGGCCAGTTCTATTATCAGGGCGCAGCACCGCAGGCACAGGCCGATGTTTACGAATTCTGGAATTTTTTAATCGATAATGTGTTCAATCAGCAGCCGCCGGACGCAGATATAATAACCGCCAGTATTGGCAGTGCGTATGAAGGCTGGTGGACAAGGGGCATCGAATCTTTGGCAGAACACTACGGCCTGATTGTTGTGGCCGGCATAGGCAATGGCCTTGAAGCTGAAGACCCTTTGTTTTACCCTGCAGCGTCAGCAAATATAATTGGCGTTGGAGTCATCAATTCGGTTAACACCGCAGACCTTGCAACCAAACTGGCACAATTCTCTCTTGCCTATCCGAAGCATTCCAGTCTTGGCCCAACCGTCGACGGGCGATGTAAGCCGGATATCGTCGCGCCGGGTAACTGCCTGGCAGCCGATATCAACGATTCATATAGCTATAAGCCCACAGGTGACTGGTCGAGCTTTTCTACACCAATAGTGTCCGGAGCAGTCGGCCTGCTCGTTCAGAAGGCCAAACAGGACCCGGCACTGAGCGATGCTGTGTCGCCGGAAGGTGGTAACTGTGTGATGAAAGCTATCCTGATGAATTCGGCAACTAAACTTCCCTACTGGCACAAAGGTTTGCTTGCAAAAGATGACGACCACCAGGTCCCTCTGGACTATATTCAGGGGGCCGGTATGTTAAATGCTGTGGGTGCCTACAGAAATTTAATTGCAGGACAGAGCAAACCCGGCTATGTCTCAACGACAGGCTGGGACTTGAACGAATTGGATGAAGGCGAGAATCCTCAAAATGTATACCAGATGACCTTCACAAATCCGGCAGATAAGTATATTAACGCGACAGTTGCTTGGAACAGGCATTACGATAGAGAATATCCTTTTGAAGCGATACCCGAAGCAGATGCCGACCTGCGGCTCGAACTCTGGGCGGTTGATACGGAAAACCCAAATAACGCCTATCTGCTCGATTACAGCGACAGCAGCGTCGATAACGTTGAGCATATTTATTTCCAAGTGGATGCCAATTATACAAATTATGAGATTGTCATTTCCCGCGGCTCGGTGCAGGCAGATAAAGCACAGCGCTATGGCCTGGCCTGGAGCGTCAGCGATGCGGAAAACGGCGACGACATCTTATGGTATGACCTGAATGCCGATGGTATTGTCGATGATTTAGATACGGTTGTTGTGCTTAAGAACTGGATAGCCAGCATTCAATCACCGGAAAGTTATATAATCGGCGACATCAACAACGACGGCGTTTTCAGCATTGATGACGTACATATCCTTATGACCTATAAAAGACATCAAGCCGACTGATACACAGAGTAGTTTGGAGTTCTGAGTCTTTAGTTTTTAGCCGATGCAGATGATTAAAAATACTGACTATACACCACAGACTAAGAACTGAAATTATTCTTTCAATTCCCCTTTATTTCTGGTAATACAAGAGCGCAAGGCACAAGTGCATAAGAGCAAAATTGCATAAAGGAAGTTATGATTTGAACTCTGGATTTTAGCTTATTATGAAATTGATTGTGAGAAAATCCCGGCTTGCCGGTGAGGTAACTATGCCTGCCTCCAAGTCGCATACTATTCGTGCAGTTGCCATCGCATCATTGGCCGAGGGCGAAAGCACAATCCGAAAGCCGTTAGTATCAGGCGACACACAGGCAGTGGTTGATTGCTACCGGGCATTAGGCGCTGAAATCGATACCTCCAACCCGGAGCTCTGGAAGGTAATCGGCACAGGTGGGGACATATCGGTACCGAAAGAATCCATTGATGTGCTTAACTCAGGGACAACACTGCGTATTGCGATGGGTTCTGCTGCCCTCGCTGAGAAAGACAGCACTATAAGATTCAACGGCGATGAACAATTACAGAGCCGACCTGTCGTGCCCTTGATGGAATCGCTCGCCGATTTGGGAGCAAAATGTGTCAGTATAAACAATAACGGCAAAGCACCTTTAGAAGTAACCGGAAAACTGCAAGGTGGAAAAACCACAATTGCAAGCCGTACCAGCCAGTATTTGTCCAGCCTCCTGCTGTGTGCGCCTCTGGCGGCCAAAGATACAGTGATAGATGTTACTGAGCTCAACGAGCCGGATTACGTACAAATGACGCTCGATTGGCTCGATAAACAGGGCATCGAATACGAAAATCAGCAGTTTCGAAAATTCAAAATCAAGGGCGGACAAAGCTATAAGGGCTTTGATGAGACAGTGCCCGCCGATTTTTCCAGCGCGACATTCTTCTTCTGTGCCGGGGCAATGGCAGCAGATGAAATTCGGTTACTTGGGCTGGATTTTTCGGATAGTCAGCCGGACAAGGCGGTGGTCGATTATCTAAAGGCGATGGGCGCCGATATCGGCATTGAAGCTGATTCAGTAACAATCAAGGCTGTCCCGCTCAAAGGTATCGAGATAGATATGAACAAAACGCCGGATGCCCTGCCAGCTATGGCTGTTACCGCGGCCTTTGCCGAAGGGAAGACCAGGCTTGTAAATGTCCCGCAGGCAAGAAGTAAGGAGACCGACCGAATCAAGTGTATGACCGAAGAGCTGAAAAAAATGGCTGTAAATGTTGAAGAACTTCCCGACGGCCTTATAATAGAAGGCAGCAGACCCAGACCGGCTGAACTGAACGGCAGAAGTGACCACCGGATTGTGATGGCCCTGTCGCTGGCCGGCTTAAACTTGGATGGTCAATGTACTATCGATACTGCCGAAGCAATAAGTGTTACTTTCCCCGACTATGTGGAATTGATGAGGAGCATCGGAGCTAATATGGAATTAGTAAGTGACTAAAGTAGCTCAATTTTCAAGGAGACCAGGAAATGATAGGTTGTCACATAGGACGTTTTTTTCAGGTAACGGTGGCCGGTGGCTCATACCAGGACGGCTTAACAGCCGTGCTGCAGGGACATCCGCCGGGTATGCTGCTGTCGGAGCAGGAAATTTACGGGGATTTACTACTTAGAAAACCCGGAGCTGATGAGTTGTCCAGTCCGCGTAAGGAGCCGGACCTGCCCATTATATATAGCGGCATAAATGCTGCCGATACCATCGAAGGCGCCGGCAACAAAAACCATACCAACGGCACTCCCCTGACGATTCTGATTCCTAACCTTGACCGCCATTTTATCCACATCAAACAGTACCAGGACACGAATCGTACTCCACGCCCGGGCCATGCTTCTTATGCCTCTTTTATAAAGTACGGACCCGATGATGACGCCATCGGAGCGGGTATATTCAGCGGCCGATATACTTCTACTATTGTTGCCGCCGGATATGTGGCCAAGAAAGTATTGAAGGCGTGCGGTATCAACGTATTCGCCTATGTCAGAGAGGCGGCCGGTGTCCGCTGCCCGGATATTACCCATAATACGGCCTTGCAGTATACCGACGATTACAAACAAATGCGGCGGGACCTCGACCCGTTTTACCAGGAGATTTATGTTAAAGGCCGAATTACGCCTGAGATGCGATTTTTAGAGAAGATGAAGGTACTAACAGGGGTCGAGCAGGAGATAGAAACAATACGCAACAAGGCACCTAAAATCGAGCCGATAGCGGTCCAGGAAAAGTATAACGTACATCCTGTGCTTAACTGTCCGGATATTGACACTGCCAATGCGATGGTCGATGCCTGTAATAAAATCGCCGCGACAGGCGACTCAGCCGGCGGCGTGGTCGAAGTGGTGGTAACCGATATACCCACAGGTCTCGGCGAGCCGGTTTTTTATAAACTCGATGCTGAATTGGGCCGAATGCTCGGCATCGGCGCTATAAAAGGCGTAGAGGTCGGAGCGGGATTCGCCGTGAAAGATATGACGGGGTTCGAGAATAATGACCAGATGCGTGCTGAAGGAGGCAAGGTCATCTTCGAGTCAAATAATGCCGGCGGTATTACAGGCGGCCTTTCCACGGGTGAGCCAATTGTTGTCAGACTGACCGTTAAGCCGACGCCGACGATTGACAGGCCGCAGAAGACAATTGACAAGTATACGCTTGAGAACAAGGAACTGGCGGCCATAACCAGGCGTGATGCCACGATTGTGGGCCGTATATGGCCGGTTGCTGAAAACTACACAGCGATGGTAATACTCGACCATTTGCTCGCACATTACGGCTACCAGACGCTCAAGGGCAAATGTGGTTCTCCTGAGAGTTAGCAGGCCCTTGGCGCAGCCGGGCTACATCACGCACCTCATCTCTACTATCTATTAGGGCAACGCTGGAAGCGCTGGCGACCAGTCGGTCTTGTTAAGGTTATCTGAGGCATCACGTGCCCTGACCCTGAATTGAAAGGCATATCCGCCGCTCATTCCTATTCTGACCCTGTATTCTCGGCGGTCGTCTTCAAGTGGATAAAGAGCCACGGTTCTCCAGCCACTGTCAAATCTGCTATCATTAAGGCACTGGAAATAATACTCCACTTCGGCTACCGGTACACCGGGCGGTGCCTGGTCATCGGCGTCTATGGCTCTCATTATGGCACCGTATTCATCATAGACGGGGAAGTAGATTTCTCGAGGAGTACCATCATAGCCATTTGCATCCGCAACGGTGTCCCATTGCATCGGGTCAGGCAATGGGGCCAGTGTATCCGGCGGAGGTGGTGTCGACGTACAGTTCTGAGCTGACCAGGTGGTTTCATTGAACAATGCTGACGTATCCCTTGCTTTAACTCTGTAGCAGTACATTGAGTCGGGAACGAGATTGACGTCCGTATAATTAGGCTCGTCAACCCATCCGCTATCATGCCCACCCACAGTCAGGGCCTCGAAGTAGTACTGGACGCCGCTTTCATCGAATGCTTCGGAAGCTATCATCATAATTGAGTTCGGCGAGACCGCCTGGATGAATATAATAGCCGGCACCGGTGCCGGCGGGATAATGTCCATAGTTCCGGCATAAGCGATAACCGACCACTGGGTTATATGGCAGGGGTCCTCTACGGGTACATCGCGTGCTCTTACCCTGTATCCATAAACGCCTGCGGCAAGGCCTGTGTCTATATAATTCGGCTCGTCAATCCAGCCGCTGTCATGGCAATCACCGAAAATACAATCGAATTGGTATTTGACCGGCCAGCCCCAGGCATCGAAGGACGTCCTGACCGCCATATAAATCGAGTATGGGAAGGAATCTTTTACCAGATGAGGCGGTATCCTCCACTCGCTCGGATTGGGAATCGGAGCATATACATCTTCGATGAGCCAGCATTCCACGAAGAAGGCCAGGTCATTAGCGTCAACAAAACTGTTAAATGTAAAGTCTGCGCCCTGACAATTATCGCCTGTGAGGAAGCAATCATCCTCTAACCAGTTCATAGCAAATGATGCAAAGTCTTTGAAGTTGATGATACCGTCAAGGAAGAGGTCGCAGAGTCTGCATTTTTCTTTCTCAGGTCCGGGCAGGTAGTGATAGCCCATATCGACATAGCCTCTATCGGGCTGGCTGTCGGTGCGTGTAGTGTAATCCATCAGGGCGTCGAATGCAAGCTCACTATGAATACTGCCGGCGTCGATACACGGGCTGTCCTGGGTTTGACCTGCGTCGATATGTCTGAGATAGTGTTCTCCAATAGGCCCAATTACGAAGAGCGGGTCAAGGTCGATATTGTTTGTATTTGGATGCCATGGTGCATCTGTGTTACTGGTATCCAAAGGCGTCTGTTTAGTCGGGTCGCTGGGGTCCAGGAGCGTACAGCCTGTGTCAACCATTACGGCCAAAGCCGTTCGTTTGATGTCGCTGTAGGAAATCATAAGAATCGAGGGCCTTGGGTCGAACTCGAATCCGGTAGCAACTGCGATTTCATAGCCGTTGAGAGCATAATTGTTCCAGAGTATGCTGTCTTTAACTTCGACGCTGCTGTGGTATGAGCAGTATAGTCCGCCGCCGAATCCACTTGTACCGGGTTGTCCGAACACGCCCGGTGCCGCGTTGCTGACGAAGGTGCAGTTTGTGATATTAGGCTCAGAATACCAGTTGGCCGATATTCCGCCTCCGTCTCTGCCGGCCAGGTTGTTGATGAGCAGGCAGTTTTTAATATCGATGTAATCGGATTCTCCTGCAAAATACATTCCGCCGCCGGAGGTATTGGCATTATTGTGGTTGAAGACGCAGTCTTTAATAAAAGCCTCTGTGGCGAAGCAGTACATACCACCACCCTGTCCGACAACTTCAGTATTCGGGTCATTCGGGTCGATGAAATCAAACGGGGCCCAGTTGAAGTTAAAGCTGGTTCTGTTGATTGTCAGGTTCAAGGAACCGAGTGAGTATAAGCCTGCACCGTATGCGGCGGTGTTGTAAGACATATTGCAGTCGATAATTGAGAGGTCATTAGCCTCGGCAAGATACATTGCACCGCCATCTTGATTCGCATCATTTCGTTCCAATATGGTGTCGATAATCGTTCCCGAACAGTTTTCTGCCGCATACAAGGCGCCTCCATAGATGGCGGTATTGTCGAGGAAGTTGCAGTCGTCAATAGTAATCGAGACATTGGGGTCACAGAGCACAGCACCGGCCACCTGCGCAGCGGAGTTATTGATAAAGGTGCAGTGCCGGAATATCGGCGAGCTGTTGACATCGCAGTGGGCGGCGCCGCCGTTATCGGCGGAGCAGTTCGTAATGATGCAGTTTATGAATCTCGGACTGCTGTTGGCGTCGACATATATTGCACCGCCGTCTGCGCCGATTACGGTGCAGTTGTCCATAACGACGTTTTTAATAGTCGGACTGCTGTTGGCGTCAACGTATATAGCGCCGCCACCCACACCTGTGACACTGCCGTTGATTATTGTGAAGCCGTCTATGATAGTGTTGGGACCTTCGTTACTGTTGAAGATGAAGGCACGGCTGGTTTGCACGCAGTCAATGATAGTGCTGTTGATAATATTCGGGTCATCAGGATTCGTGCAGACTATTGTGATGTCTTTGCCCTGCAGGTTGATATCGCCGTCGTATACGCCGGCGGTAACGATAAGCGTATCACCGCTCTTTGCGGCATCAATAGCCTGCTGAATGGCGTTTACACCTGCGACAGGGACGACCAGGGTTTTGCTGGGAAGTTCGTAGCGAATCTTGAAGACCTTGTCTAAATCCATCACCACTAAAAAATTCTTTTCGGTAGAGAGCAGGACGTCATTGACGTCATACCATCCTTCGACTCGATAATTCGGGTCGGGGACTGACTTGATTGTTATACTCGTATACCGGTTGTACGTGCGTCCGTTAGGATCGCCGTCGACAAGTCCATTCGGGTCGAAGTTGACGCTGCCGTGGCCACCCACAACATAAACAGTTAACCTTTGGAATACAACTTTTGGATAATGATAGCCGACATCAACAATGCCGACATCGTTGACAGCGTCAATACGTGTTGTAAATTTAGCCATGTCGATGAACGGATCATTTGCATCACCGCTACCGGCGTCGATGCACCGGCTGTCGAGAGTTTGACCGGTAGCGATATGACTTAGATAGTAGCCGCCGACGAATAACGGATTCGAATCAAAGACGCTATTGAAGTCCCAAATCGGCTGTGGGCAATTAGTGTCGACGAAAATTGCATTGGGGTCGATCTGGTTAGGTTCGTTGGCATCCTGAAAACCTTGAACAAGGCTGTAAGAAACTGTAAGACTGGAAGGCAACTGTTGTGCAAAACCGCCGGTTGCTACCGCTATCTGGGAGCCCTTCACGCCAACAGGAACCCGATTACCCCAGATAATAGAGTCGATAACCTCAACATTGCTTTCGTATGAGCAGTACAAGCCTCCACCAAGACCGTTTACGTCAACGACATTGTTATCCGCAATTGTGCAATTGCTTATAATAGGCTCAGACAACCAGTTGGTGGAAATTCCACCACCGTCACGGCCGGCACTATTGAGTGTTATCAGGCAGTTCTTTAATAATGGGTTGTAATATGTGCTTTGGTCGCTGCCGATTAAGTAGATGGCACCACCAGAAGCGCTTGCCTGGTTCTCAGTAAAGGCGCTGTTAGTAATATCTACAGCCGAGGACAAGCAATAATATCCAGCACCCCGACCGAAAACGGGACCACTGTAATAGGTACCATTGGGGTCGTTGGGGTCAAATAGGCCAGCGGGACTGTAAGCAATGTTGCCGTAGATTGTAGAAAGTGTTATTAAACCAGTAGACTCGACGGAGTACATTCCTGCACCGTGGTAGGCCGTGTTGTTACTGAAGCTGCAGTCGATTATTTCCATCTCCGCATTAGACCAGTATATTCCACCGCCGATACACGCTTCGCCGCCTGAAATATTACAGTCCACAAGTTTCACAAACGCACCGTCTTCTGTGGCTATCGTGCCCCCGTAACTGACATAAACGTCCTCGGGAACATCGAAGAATCCCGTGTATGCATTCGGATCCAAAGACGGATCGGCCGTGTTGTCGGCGAAATTGCACCTCGTGAATTCCGGAGCGCTGCCGTAACAGGCATATACCGCACCGCCAAAGTTTTCAATTGTCATACGTACGTCCGGAGTCGTGAAGGGAGTCCCGCCCAAGCCGGAAAGACCACCGTACGTATGGTTATTCACAAAGTCGCAGTCGGTAAACTGTGGATTACTGTCGTTCTCAATATAGACCGCGCCGCCGTGCCCACTGTACTTCCAGTAGTCCTTGTAGTAACCACCATAATACGTTGGATAACCATCCGCGTCGTACGTACCCCAGGCCCAGCCGTCCCACCAGTACCAGTTCGGGTACGTCCCCGGCCCCGTCTCCTCGCTCGGAGACCACGTATAGTTGCCGCCTCTTCCACCGTGGCCCGGCACGGGACTATTACCGCCGTCGCCGCCGTTACCACCCATCGCGAAGCAATTGACAAACGAGCATTTCGTAAATATCGGATTACTGCCGTACCCAATATATGCCGCGCCGCCGTAGGCCCAGCCTGCCCAGCCACCGTCCTTTCCATAAGGATCGCCATCCGCACCCCGAGCACCGTCGCCGCCAGTGACCGAACAGTCTGAGAACAAACAGTTCTGAACGACAGGTGAGCCGTTATAGATGGTCATCGCGCTACCATTGACGCTGACCCCGTTGAAACCATCCTCACCGCCGATCTCATCGCCGTCCATGCCAAACCAGTTGTTCTCGGTGAATACACAGTTGCGAATCGTGGGCGAGCAGAAATTGATATTCATTCTGCTGTGTGTGATAGTCAGGCCGTCAATAATCGCTTCCGTACCAATAGTAGATATTTCAAAAATCACATTATCGAAAATTGTAGCCGCTACGCAGGCGGGATCGTCCGGATTGAGACTGCTAATAGTTATGCCCTTATCAAGCGTAATGGTAAGCTGCGGGGCCGGAAAACCGGGATATGGCGGGTCATAAGTGCCCGTATGCAACAAAACGATGTCACCGTCAACAGCCTCGTCGATAGCGCGTTGAATTGACGTATAATTCGGGTCGCTGCCCACAACAATCGTTCGTGGATGAGCGAACTCAACCGTAACGTCCCTGTCACCCAGCATAACCACAACATTCGTGTTGTCGGTCGACGCATCGCCCGCCGTTCCGGACCAGCGATCAACGCGGTAACCTATATCGGGGAAGGCAGTTAGCGGTATAAGCATGCCGGCATAGTAAGTGCCGCTGGCTGGTTCGACTGTGCCGTGCCCGCCTATTACCGTCGTAGTCAAAGTAAATTGCTCAAGCTCCAAATGGTTTAGGTAATGAGAGCCGATGTCAACCTGGTTCATATCTGTAACGCCGTTGGGGTCGGTGGTATAGGTATCCAGGCCGAGATTAACGGCAGTATCGCTGCCGTTATCAACAGCGGGACTTGAGCTTTGGTCAAGATAGTAGTCACCAAGTGAACCGGGAACAAACAGCGGATCACCCGCAATGTTTGTGCCATTAGGGTCAATGTTAGGGTCGGTACCGCTCTTGATATCAATCTGCCCGGTAGCGCTGTCATAAATTCCATAATCACCATTGGCGTTGCTGTTGAACAGGCAGTGCTCCACAAGGTTGCCGCCAGTATCTTCTTCAGCTATTGCAACGTTTCCACAGTTATCGAATATGGAGTCGCTGATTACAGCTTCGGTAGTCCAATCGCTGTAAACGGCGCTGCCAAGCTTGTCCGATGAGTTATTCGCAAAAGTACAGTTCTGAATCTTAGGCACCGAGTAGATGGCACTGGCAATGGCACCACCCTCTGCCACTGCCGAGTTGCCGGTCAGCAGACAGTTCTTGATCAGATGGTTCACGTTACCGCCGTATAAGATAATTGCACCGCCGGTCCCGTTAACACTCTCGGCCACGTTATTCTGCAGGACACAGTCCTCAAGCGTCGCATGTGTATCTGCAAGGACCATACCACCACCCATACTGACGCTGTTGCTGAGGTCTATCCAATGGGCTTCTCCGAAAAGACCGACCATATCGAACAGGCTGCTGGCATCACCGACTGCGGCTCCAGGGACCAGGCCAATCCCAAGCACCGACGCTTGAGGAGTGTAACTTGTGTCGATGCCACTGGCACCTAATGCTTTATTTCCATTTATAATTCCGGCGGTCATAGTGACGGTTCCGGTCGTGAGGAATAAGCCGCCGCCGCTCTTGGAAGTATTATTCAGGAATTGACAATTAGTGAATGAGGCGTCAAAGTCCTGGAAATACACCGCACCGCCATAGGCATATATGTCATCAACGGCCTTATTGCCAACAAAGCCGCAGGATTCGAAGTTCAATCTCAGTATGTTATATATATTAGCATCAATTACCTCATAATACGCATCTATTGCACCACCGTTGCCGCCTGCCATGTTCCCGGCGAACGAGCATCGTGTGAAGTCGGCATCACTGTCGCAAATAATTGCACCACCATCTCCGATGGCTGAGTTACCCGCGAAGCTGCAATCGTTAATATCCGCGAATCCTCTTTCTGCCATGAACATTGCGCCGCCAGCAGATGCTTCAGAGTTTTCCTCGAATATACAGTTGTCGATGTCCAGAATGCAGCTTGGCTCGCAGTAAACGGCGCCACCGAGATTACCTAAGAAATCGCAGTTATTGAGATTAATAGTGTTGTCGGCCACTGAATACAATGCACCTCCCTCGGTATACAACGGCATATCCACGAGATTCAAGGCTGAGTCGTAAGTTGTGATAGTGTCGTAGGCGCTGTTGCCGGAGAATAAGCAGTTAGTAATATTTGCATCTGAGTTGTTATCAAAGTAGACTGCACCGCCGGCTATACCGATATATCCAAAGCCAAAGCCCGGACCAAAGTAGTAGTTATAGGCGTAGCCATCAGCTCCTGGGCCGGCAGGCCCAAGAGGCGCGCCAAGTGGTGTACCGCTGCCCGCAGGGCCACCGACTCCGATCGGGCCTAATGTAGCGAAGTTGTCTATGAAGTTGCAATCGGTGATAAACGGGACGCTTTGGCCTTCACAGTAGATACCGCCGCCGACACCGCCACCGTAGCTAATGCCTCCATTACCGCCCCAACTCTCGGCGCCGCCTACCGCAGGGTCACTGTCGCCACCGGGTCCGCCGGTGCCGCCCCAGCCGCCTCGGGCAGCATTATTTCTTATGATACAATTTGTGATGAATGGAGAACTCTTGCCAAGGCAGGCGATGGCGCCGCCGTACCCGACACCGGTACCGTCCCCACCGTCGCCGCCCCACTGGCCGTCCTGAATTGCCGTCAGGGGTTGAACTACAGAAAGATCGAACAGTATGTAATACCACGTATCCAATCCCGGGTAAGTCGAGACGCCCGTAGCACCGAGACCACCAACCGCACCGGTAACGAAGTTGTCGGTTATCACGCAGTTCTTGATTGTCGGAGAACTGCCGTTGACGCAAAGGATTGCGCCACCATAACCGTTGCCTATCACGTCCTTTCCACGCTCAGCCTTCGGGGGTGAGGTGATATCATCAGGATTTGTCAATTGATAAGGAATGGGATAGTAAACTGCGTACCGCCCGGTTTCACCAATCACACCGCTCATGAGACCGTTTCTGATAGTAAATCCGGTCACTACGGCAGTGCGCTCTTCGCCACTATGGAATTGGAGAGCACGTTTCGGTAAGTACTTAGCACCCTGGCAGTCAATGATTGTCTGCGCTATGACTTGCGGATCATCCGGGTCGAGGGACGACAGAATAATGCTCTTGCCCTTAAAATCAATACCGTTGGGTTCACTTATGTAGTGGACTCCTTTAGCTACGAAGATTTGGTCGCCGCTCCTGGCTGCGGTTACGGCTTGCTCGATTGTAGTGAACTCTTCCGGAACTTTGAGTATATTGCTGACATCCGGTTCAAACTCAACAGTAACGGTTTTCTTGTTGTACACAGCTACGTCTATGTTATTAAGATTCCAGCCCCACTGGTCGTTGGTATCGGTAGCGCTCCATCTGGCGACCCGATAGCCTGGTTCGGGAGTGGCGGTTAGTGTTACAATCGTTCCGGAGTAATAAGAAGAAGTACCCGGTGCAGGTCCGGAAGTAATCGGATTCGGCTCGTTTGCCTCAACCGTACCATGACCGCCAAAGACACGAATAGTCAGACTATATATTGGGGCAAGCAACTGGTCGATGCTGTAGTGATAGCCGATGTCAACCTGGCCCATATCTGGAATGTCGAGGAGGTCAGTGGTATAAGTATTTAGGCCGATTTTAACAGCGGGTACACTTCCGCTGTCAACGGCTGGACTATCATCCTGGTCAAGATAGTAATCACCAAACAAACCTGACACGAACAGCGGGTCGCCGGCAATATTATTGCTGTCGAGCTCCGGGCCTGTAGAGGTATATATCTGTCCTGCACACGGGTCATAAATCCCGTAGTCGCCGTCAGGATTGTTGTAGAATAATGAATGTCCTACGATTGCTTTGTCAATATCTTCTTCAATTATTGCGTGGCTGTTGCAGTTATCGAATATGGAATCGATGATTGTCGGCTCGGAGCTCCAGTCACAGAATACTGCGCCTCCGAATTTGCCCGCCGAATTTTGGCTAAATGTGCTGTTCCGGATTTCGGGCGTCGCGTAAAGATAGGCCGAAATCGCACCGCCATTAACAGTTGCAGAGTTGCCGGTTATAAGGCAGTTCTTGATGAGGTGTGTGAGGTATCCACCGTAGAAACTGATTGCGCCACCGGAGCCTTTAATACCCTCAGCGACATTATCCTTGATGATACAGTTCTCAATTACTGCAGGAGTATCGGAACAAAGCAGACCACCGCCCATCTCGTAAACGTCACCGCCAATGGATGTGTTTCCGCTTATAAGACCTCCGGTTATTGTTATGTCTCCAAGTATTAAATGGAACCCGCCTCCACTCCTGGCAGCGTTTTCCAGGAAGTAGCAATCGTTGACTAAAGCGATAAAGTCCCGGAAATACACGCCGCCGCCCCCTCCGGTAGTACTGGTAACGGCCTGGTTTCCTAAGAAGGTGCAGGATTCCAGGTTTATATTCAATGTCGGTGTAATGTTGGGATCAGAGCCGCCATAATTATAATATGCATACATTGCACCGCCATTGTTCCCAGCCTGGTTCTCCTCGAACAAGCACTCTGTGAAGACCGCGTCGCTGTTGCAATGGATGGCGCCGCCGTTAGTGCTGGCGGTATTGTTCGTGAATATACAGTCGTTGATATCAACAAAACCAAGTTCGGCAATAGTCATTGCACCACCGGTTGTTGCTTGAGTGTTGTCCTTGAATAAACAGTTGTCGAAGTCCACGATGCAATTGGCATCTATGCGGACAGCGCCGCCGAAGTTGCCTATAAACTCACAGTTTCCAACAGTAACAATATTGCGATAATCAAAGGCCAAAGCACCGCCGGTGGTATATGAGGGAATTGACTCGTAGTTGTAGGCGGTGTAATGGTAGTAGTCAAATATTTCAAAATATACTGAGAATATGGGTAGCACGACTAACTCGGAGCCAATGAAGTTGTGCTGCAGTAAATAAGCCCGGTTGCCGATAAAAGTGCAATTGGCATCAGCCAGGTTGGCTTCTGCATTTCGGTAGTAAATTGCACCGCCGGTTATATTGCCGAGGCCAAAGGCCTGGCCGTCAAAGCCCTCAGCAACAATTGGCGCCGGTGGGACGACTGGTTCACGCGGCTCACCCGAGCCTGCAATAGCGCCAGTTCCGGGGATACCAGAGGTAGCCTGATTGTTTACGAATTGGCAATTCGTTAAGACCGGCGTGCTTCCGTTTTCGCAGTAGATTGCACCACCGATACCGTCACCTATGGCATTTCCGCCATTGCCGCCGTTGCTTGCGTACCCGTTATCGGGGACCCCTATGCCTCCGACCCCGCCGTTGCCGCCGCAGCCGCCTCTGGCAATATTATTTTTGATTACACAATTCGTGATAATTGGACAGCTCCGACTACGACAGGCGATACCGCCGCCGTATCCGTATCCGATGCCATCGCCGCCGTTGCCGCCCCACTGGCCATCTTCAATAGTCTCCACAGTGGTCGCCAAGACCGGCAGGAAAGCAAATCCTCCGGATTGCCCGGGGGCGCCGTTGCCGCCCCAGGTACCGATAACAGTACAGTCGGTTATCACGCAGTTCTCGATGGTGGGAGAACTTGCGTTTTCGCACAGGATTCCACCGCCGTAGGCACTGCCGCTGCCATCTTGGCCGCGTTCGGCACGTGGTGGGAGAGGC
The DNA here is from genome assembly GCA_964451425.1 of uncultured Pirellulales bacterium. Lineage (GTDB taxonomy): Bacteria > Planctomycetota > Phycisphaerae > Sedimentisphaerales > Anaerobacaceae > CS2-K091. Next base: position 25,474 of record CAYVIT010000013.1, on the reverse strand, counting down.
TGAGTAAGTTCCGCTCTCCAGACGGCTTCGTAGGGATCAGGAGTCAGGATTCCGAAACGCCCAGGCAGACCAAGAGGACCGACTACGAAACCGCCTCTGATGGTGAATCCCTTTACGACTGTATTGGGGCCTTCACCGCTTTGGAAGTGGAAAGCACGTTGCGAGAAGTATCTGCTGCCAAAGCATTCAATAACTGTCGACGCTATTACCTCCGGGTTAGTCGGGTTAGTAGATATCAAAGTGATTTCCTTGCCCTGGAAATCAATCCCTGCCGGGTTAGTTACATAGTGGGTTCCTGGGTATACGATAATCTTGGTGTCATGCTCAGGGGCAGCGGCCATAGCTTCCTCAATTGTAGCGTACTCTAATGGGACTTTTATGAGCTTGGTGACATCCGGCTCAAATTCAACAACGGTGTTGTGATTGCTGAGCAATGTTACCGTATTGGTGTTGATATTCCAGGACGGGTCATTATCAGTACCGGTCCAGCTTAAGACTCGATAGCCCGGATCGGGTATCGCTGTAAGGACAAATACACGGCCGGCATAGTCTTTATAAGCATAGACATTATTGTTGGGGTCGTGTAATGGATTGTTGGCATCGATGAAGTTGGCATCGGCGGAGACTTGTCCCGGACCTATCGCTGTTACAACTAAATCATACTTTACGCCCTTTTGCGGATAATGATAGCCCATATCCACGGTGTCTTCGTCGCCAACGATATCCGTTCGTGTGGTATACATATCCATACCGAGGTCGCTTGCCTGGCCGCTTCCGGCGTCGACGCAATTACTGTCGACCAATTGCCCGGCGGCGATTTGACTGAGGTAATAATCGCCTAAGGAGCCAAATGTAAAGTTGGGGTCGTCAGCGATGTTATCAGTATCAGGATTCCAGGTTCCGTTCGGGTCCAGAGGATTATTCGGGTCGTTTGGTTCCCACCCATAGAGCGTACAGCCATCCTCAACATAAATGGGTATGTCCATAAGCCATATTATATCGAGAGCGCCGTTTCTGACGGAAAAGACATAGCGTCCGTTAACCAAACTGTTTCGGCTGCCGTAGATCAACCCTGTGGGACTGCTGTCAAGGAACGAGCCGGGTATACCGGAGCCTGGGAACTCATAGAAAGTTCCCGGATTGCCGGTTCCGTTGGAGAAACCGGCATGGGCTGAGAATCCGCCGTAACCGTTAAATCCGCCGCTGACATCGCCGGTTTCCCAGGCGATTGTCTCGTAGTTGAGTTCGATATCGAAATCACCGGGTGCGCGGTCGGAACGCTCAATGAGAACCAACTGGAACGTGTTGAGCTTATCAATATTTCTGAAGAAGTAACCCACGTTAATCCAGTTGACGGCAAAGGCATTATGACCATTGACAATACCCTGCCCATAGGTAACGGGGCTGCTGGGACGAGTATCGACATCAGCGAAGAACGGCGCGATAATCGATGTGCCGATATTTCCGGTTAAACCAAACGGTGTGAAGGGCCACAGGGATGAGTCAAACGTTACATTGCCGTTATTGTTGACATAAACGCTGGAATATGTAGTACCGAAATAGTTAATATTAAATCCAAGGTTTGTATAAGCACTTGGGAAGTCATCAATAGGACCAAGCGAGTAGGCATCAAATCCCGGACGGATGACCGGCCAATCATCCGCATTAATCAGTTCCACAATTTCCCGAGTCTCAAGACCAATGTCACTGTCTGTTATTTTGACCTTTGAGGGCAATGGATACGCCTCATCACCGGTACATACAGCAATCTGGAAGCCCCTTGAGCCGGTATTGCCCCAAATGATGGAGTCTGTAACTGTCGTATTACTGTCATAGGAACCGTACAGACCTCCGCCGTATGATACTATGTATGTAAGTGTGTTGTGTGCTATTGTGCAGTTCGAGACTGTCAGTTCATTCTGCCAGTTGTTGGAAATGCCGGCTCCGTCTCTTCCGGCCGAATTTTGGGTTATCAGGCAGTTAGTGAGACTGGTTGTCCGGTACTGTCCACCGGCAAAGTATAGAGCACCGCCCGAAGTGCTGGCAGTATTATTGCTGATGTCAGAATCACGAATTAACGTCGGGCCTATGAATGAGTACATACCTCCACCCAGAGCGGCACCGGATCTGTCCTCACGAACAACAACAATGGAGTTGCCGTCGTTCGGGCCGCCACCGGGAATCGGCGGCAGGTTCGGGTCAATCGGATTGGGCAGATAGTAATCGAAATATGTAACAACGCGTACAGCTTCATTATATGTGAGGGAACAGTTAATAATTTCCGTATCGGGCGAATGTGTGCAATACAGGGCTGCACCGCGAACAGCCGAGTTATAACTGATATTGTTGCAGTCGATGAACGACATTTCAGATTCGGTGAGGAATATTGCGCCGCCGTCTTCGTTGGCGTTGTTGGCAAACAATATAGTGTCCGAAACGGTCCCTGAGCAGTTCGGGTCGAAATACAGTGCACCGCCAAAGTATGCCGAGTTGTTTGAGAAGTTGCAGTCGGCAATCATTATTGGGCCGTTGTTGGGTTCGTAAATGATGCCGCCGCCGCTATCAAAGGCGAAATTGTCTGTGAACGTACAGTCATTAATGTCTGATATACAGCCCCTATTGTAGTAGATACCGCCGCCTGAATCCGCTGTGTTGTTCGTAAGCGTGCAGGACTTCAGCACTGAAGTACTCTCAAGGTTGTAGTACAATCCACCGCCTTCGTAGCTTGCGAAGCTGTCGGCGAAGTTGCAGTTGATAAACAGCGGGGAGCTGTTGACATCACAGTACGCAGCGCCGCCGGAACCGAGGAGGGCAGAGGAATCGATGATGTTACAATCGTAAAATCTCGGCGTGCTGTTGATGCCGACGTATATTGAACCGCCGTTGCCGAGAATGGTCGAGCAGGTGCTTATCTCAGCATTAATGATAGTCGGACTGCTGCCGGTGCCAATGTATATTGCACCTCCGTTGTCGAGGAGAACATCGCAGTAGCGTATCACTACATTGGCAATGACGGGACTACACTCGGTACCGATGTATATAGCACCACCGGGCTGGCCTAAAAGGAGGCTGTTGATTATCGTAAAGCCGTCTACAACAGAATTGGCATCTTCTTCGTTACTGAATATAAAGCCGCGAGTGCTGTATTGACAATCGATAATCGTCTGAGCGACAATATTAGGGTCATCGGGATTTGTACTGAATATTTTGATTTCTTTGCCCTGGAAATCGATATCGCCTGTATAAGTTCCGGCAGAGACGATAAGCTTGTCGCCGTTTTCAGCTTCGTTGACGGCATTCTGCAAAGCGTCACCTCCGCCCGAAACCTGGATTTTATCGGGAAGTCTGAATCGGAGGACAACGGTCTGGTTAGAATCCATTACTACGTCAAAGGTCCTGTCGATAGAAAGTAATACATCGTTGGCATCATACCATCCCCTGACGTAATAGCCCGTTTCCGGAATTGCCGAAAGGGTCACTTCCGTACCCTCATAATACCAGCCGTTAGGTTCAACAGGTTCCGGGTCAAACACAACACTTCCATGGATGCCGGGGTCATTTGCATCGTCCGGTATGATGACGGTCAACTCGTACTTGATTACCGGCTCGGTGTAGTGGTAACCCATATCGACCTCATTGACATCGTTGACGCCGTCAATGCGAGTTGTATAGTTAAAGGCGTTCATATCAAACACACTGGTCACCCAGGTACTGCCGCCGTTGACACAATTGCTTTCAGTTATCTGACCGGCAGCAAACTGGCTCAGATAGTAACCGTGGATGAAGTTGGGGTCTTCCTCAATCACGAAGCTGTTTGCATCCCAGGTATTGGCGTCCCATCCCCAGTAGTTATTAGTATCGGGGGCTACCCATCCATTGAGGATACAACCTTGTTCAATATGGATTGTGGCCCCGTATGAGAGAGCGGCTACAGCGTTGCCGAGATTGACTCTGGGTTTGGTTATTGGAACTTTGGTGTCCGTAACGGGGTCGCCGGTTGTGATGAGTATATTTCTCACCGCTTGAGCTGAAAGGCTGCCTCCGGCAGCAGACTGCAGGCAAGCTACAGCTCCGGCTGCGTAAGGACAGGCGGCCGATGTACCATTGAAATAGGGATAATAATCGCCGGGGTCGTAGCCAACGGCACCCACAATATCAAGAGTATAAGCGTCTTCAGATGGAGCGAGAATATCCAGGAAATAAGCCGTGTCGGAATAACCTATCACTTGATCTGTTGTATCGTATACCGCTCCAACAGAAATAACGCTCGAGATAGCCGCCGGCCAGCCAAGTGAATCTGTAAAGCCATCATTGCCGGATGCGGCAAGGACAGTGATGCCAATCGCATTCGCATTGTCGGCGGCGGCTTTCATAGCGGGTGATAAATTGTCGGCTGTGTCTGAGTCGAAGAATCGCCCCCCACCAAAGCTGGTGCTTGTCACCATAATTGGATTTTGCGGGTCGTCATTCTTGTGAGTTACACACCAATCCCACGCAGCAACCATGTCCGCAGTAAATGCCCCATCAAAGGTATCAGAGGATATTTTCAATGCGTAGATTCTCGCATTGTAGGCTACTCCGCCAATATAATCACCGTTCATCCCCAGGTCTCCGGCCGCTAAGCCGGCACAGCAGGTTCCGTGTCCAGTGCTGAACGTCATACCACCGGGGATTGGATCGGGATCACCGTCACCAAAATCATAACCACCAATTACTTTAGCATTCGGAAAACCGCCGCCACCGAGCATTTGGTGAGTATAGTCAACACCGGTGTCACAAATGGCGACTGATATTCCTTGACCGTTGTAGCTCTGTCGAACTGCTGTTGCATTCATTAAAGGTATACCCTGAGCCAGGGCCGGGTACAGAATTCTGTCCGGCTCAATATGTGACACCAGGGGATCGTTGAGCAGTTTGTTAAGACCATCAATTGTAACCTCACCCGAGAAACCTGCCAGGTTCTCATAACGTTGCTTCAATGTGAACTCGGCAGAGGTAAGTGAAGACAAAACGTGGTCCTGACGACCGGCTATATTGTCTTGAAGTCTGCTGAGTGATTCTGGTGAATTCCAGTTGGTCGCTGCCCGCAAGTCGGCAGGTTCAATGAGAGTTACGATTACTTTTACCCACTGTTCGCCTTGGTCAAACTGGTCATAAATGGTTTGGCCTTCCACAAGAACCGTGCCGGGACCGGTCTGTCCCGTAGCGCCGGATGTTGAGCCCTCCGGGACGAAGAATGGCGACTCGTTGGGTTCGTAACGCGGCCCAATGTCACTGTACGTAATGAGCAATGACGAGGTCAGCGGATAGGGCAAATCGCCGCTGGATACGGCAATCTGCGCGCCGTCACTACCTCTGTTGGCCCAAATGATGGTGTCGGAAACTACGACATTACTTTCGTAGGAGCAATACAGTCCTCCGCCGTTAGCGTTGGGGTCGGTAACTTTGTTATCGGATATTGAACAATTGCGGATGTCGGCTGTAGACTGCCAGTTGGCTGAAATACCACCACCATCTCTGCCGGCCGTATTGTTTGTTACAAGGCAGTTCTTCAATACGGGGCCGGTATACGGTTCCGGATAGTCACTGGCCAGATATACACCTCCACCTGAGGTTCGGGCCGTGTTATAACTAATATCACAATCTTCAATTAACGTCGGGCCGGCAAATGAAAAGATACCGCCGCCCTGAGTGATAAGAGAATCAATGCGATAGGCTTCGTTTTGTGTGATGGTACAGCGAATAATCTGTGACTGCGGAGAGTCGATAACAAACAAGCCACCACCACGAAGGGCAGTATTGCCGGTAATGTTGCAGTCGGCAACAAGGATATTGCCTTCAATGAAGTATATGGCGCCGCCGTCTTCACTGCCTGTGTTGTCTTCCAACCTGGAGCCGGTTATTGCTCCCGAGCAGTTCGGGTCGATACATAGACCGGCACCGTAGCTCGCCGAGTTGTTTATAAAGTTGCAATCGCGCACGGCCATTATACTATTGGCGTCATAATTGATGCCGCCGCCATCTGCAGATGCAGTATTGGCGACAAATGAACAATCATCGACCTGCGACAGGCAGTTGGCACTACTATAGATGCCCGCACCGGAGGAATCCGCTGTATTGTTGATGAAGGCGGATGCCGTAAATTGTGAGACGCAGTTGACATCATAATAGAGGCCGCCGCCGTCAAAGGTTGCGTAATTGTCGCTGAAGTTGCAGTCGGCAAATACCAGCGAGTTGTTGATGTTACTGAAAACACCGCCGCCGGAGCCGCCGATAGCAGAGCAATTCGTGATTGTACAGTTCCTGAATATGGGAGCACTGTTGGCGTCTATATATATACCGCCGCCGTTTGCATCAGTAACGCTGCAGTTGTTTATCCAAACACTTGTAATGCCGCAACTGGTATTGGTAGACATATATATGGCACCACCGTCGGCGTAGTTGGCATCGCAGTTGCTGATTGCAATATTCGTGAGGGTTGGACTGCTGTTGGAGTCGATGAAAATCGCACCGCCGCCGGCGCCCTCAGTGCTGCAGTTGCTTATAGCCATATTAACAACAGTAATATTACTGTTGGGACCGATGTATATGGCACCACCGGGCTGACCGGTAACGCTGCCGTTTATTATCGTAAAGCCGTCTACGACAACATTAGCATCCTCTCCGCCGTTGAAGGTAAAGCCGCGACTGGTATTTTGACAGTCAATAATCGTGTTCGCAACAACGTTGGGGTCATCAGGATTGACACTGAACAGCCGCAGCAGCTTGCCCTGGAAATTGATATCGCCGTTGTAAACACCTGCGGCAACAATGAGAGTGTCACCATTTCTTGCTGCATCAACGGCATCCGCAAGGGCATCGGCGCCACCTGAGACTTGGATTTTGGTCGGCTTTCCGAATTCAACTTCAAAAGTCCTGTCAGAATCCATTATGACTACAAGGTTATTGGTGGCCGAGACCAGGAGGTCATTGACATCGTACCAGCCTCTTACATAGTAATTCGGGTCAGGAATACCTACCACTGTTACTATCGCATTCTCGTTATATATGCCGAAGTTCGGGTCAATTCCGGCTGGTCTGAACTCCACCGTTCCGGGGCCTACTATATTAATGGTCAACTTGAAATGCCTGCCGGTTACACCGTAATGGTATCCCAAATCAACTACATTAACGTCGTTGACATTGTCGGTTCTTGTGCTGTAGTTGTTCATACTAAGATTGCTCGCCAGGTCGCTGCCGGTATTCACACAGCGGCTGTTGAGAGATTGGCCTGCTGCTGTCTGGCTTAGGTGATAACCACTGACAAAGAGCGGGTCATCATCGAAGATGCTGTTGAAGTCCCATTCCAGTACACAGCTCACATCAACGAATACGGCATCAGGATTGACCCATTCGGCACCGTTGGGGTCCTGCCAGCCATCGATGTCGGAGTATGAAGCTGCGACGGTTGACGGTCTTGGGTCAAATTCAAAGCCTGTGCCTATATGAATCTGCGAACCTTTGCTGCCCTGGTTATTCCAGAGAATGCTGTCTATAATGTCCGTATAGCTTCCATACCCACAGAACAGACCTCCGCCGTATCCGCTGTTATTGGGGTCATTGACGTCGTCGGCTGTGTTGTCGTGAATAGTACAATTGGATACGAGCAATTCATTATGCCAACTTGCTGAAATTCCTCCGCCATCTCTGCCGGCTGAGTTGTCCGTAAGCAGACAGTTCTTTAGTATTTTAGTTTCCGACGCACCGCCGGAGGCATACAAACCGCCGCCGGAGTAAGATGCCTGATTAAATCTTATCTGGCTGTCGGCGATAAGTGTTGGTGTTGAGGAGCAGTATATACCGCCGCCTTCACCGCCGGGATAATTTGCCTGATTACCTGTGATGACGCATCCTGTAATCGTCGCAGCCGCACTGTCGATAGCATATATTCCGCCACCCTTGAACGCTGAGTTGTTAGTGATGTTGGAGTTGTTCAATATCAGGTCGTCGGCTTCATCCCAGTACAAACCACCGCCCTCAGTTGCGTAATTATTATTGAGGTTGCTGTCGGTAATAGTTATCGAGTTGGTATCCAAGAAACAAATGCCGCCGCCGAAACTGACGTATGGATTCAGGCGATAAACCAGTTGATTCGGGGCGGTGGGTTCGTAAACGTCATCTGCAGAGTTGCCGGCTATATGACAACCCTCAAACGTTGTTCTTGAGTAGCTATCGCAGAACACACCCGCTCCATAAACCGGGATAAGATAGCTGTATACGGGCGGCGGTCTCTGGCCGGCCCACGGGTCACCGCCAATCCCGCTCATACCGCCGGTTATAGTATTATTGCTAAACGTGCAGTCCTCGAAGGTGATTATACCGTTTGTCCCCGTATATACAGCCCCGCCATAGGCGCTGTATAACCAGTATTCTCCAAGGTATCCACCACCGATGCCGGCTGACCCGACCGAATCGCCGTTTCCGTAATCACCGCCGTCCCCTGCATCACCGGCCGTGGCAGAGCAATTTATGACTCTGCAATTGGAAACCGTAGCGATGACATTATTGGCAAAGTAGATTCCGCCGCCGTGGGCTTGTCCGTTGTAACCGCCGACACCCCCGTCGCCTCCTTCGCTCCCTGTGCCGCTTGTATTACCTCCGTTGCCTGCGTCTCCGCCATTGCCGCCGGTAGCCGAGCAGTTAATAATGGTACAGTCCGCGATAACAGGTCTGCTTTCAAAGTCAATGAAAATACCGCCGCCGTAAGCTCCCCCGGCGTTACCGGCGTCACCGCCGTTACCGGCCACGGAGTCATCGCCGTCATTGTCGCCGCCGTTGCCACCGTTGCCCGCGTCGCCGCCGATGACTCGGACATTGGAAATCGTACAATTTCGAATAGTTGGGTTGCTGCGGTAACCGCAATAAATGCCGCCGCCATACGCATTTCCACCATCACCACCTCTGCCGCCTGGAGCACCGGTATCCCCGGCGTTTCCGCTGCTGGCGTCACCGGCTGTCATCCGGCAGTCCCGAATGATACAATTCAGAATAGTGGGGCTGGCACCTGCATCAATCAAAATCCCGGCACCACCGGTGTCCATGCCAATGTAGCCGTCATCGCCGGGATCCGGAGGAGACAGCCGACCCAGTCTACCCCACGTGTTATTTGCGATAGTCAAGCCGTTTATGACCGTATCCGGTCCGCATTGGGAGATAACGATACCGTAAGTACCATAGCCATTGCAGTCGATAATCGTATCAGCTACGGTACAGGGGTCGTCAGGATTGGTACTTGTTATTGTAATAGCTTTGTCAATGATGACGAGTGTGCCACCAATGCCGGTCTGTATCTGCGGCGAGCCAACGTAACGTCCCCTGTTGACGACAATCAAATCGCCATCCTCTGCAGCATCAATCGCCGTTTGGATTAAGGGATAGTCACCGGGTACTGTTATGATAGCAGGTTGTTCTATTATGGCCGTGACGGTCCGGTCTGAATACATCATTACCATATTGGTAAGGCTGTAAACCGTATCGTCATCGGTGCCTACCCATTTGATTCGATAGCCGGGGTCCACAGTTGCCGTCAGTGTTACTACAGTGAATTTGTTGAAAAATCCACTGCTTGGCTGGACCGTTCCGTGCGTGCCGATAACATTTACAGTTAACTGATACTGACCATCGGCAGCCGGGTAGTGCAGGCCTATATCGACCTCATTTACGTCGTTGGCGCCATCGGTACGTGTAGTATAGTTGCCAAGGCCAAGGGTGGTTGCTAAATCACTTCCTCCATTGACACATTGGCTGTCTGCAGCCTGCCCAGCATCTGTCTGACTGAGATAGTAGTATGGCAGGACGAAGAGCGGGTCAGCATCAAAATTGCCGCTGAGCCAGTTGAGGATACGTCCCGGCTCGTAGTAGATTGATTGCGGGCTATTGCCGCCCTGGATGTCACAATGTGAAACGTTAAGGGTAGCGGGCCTGTCAATATAGACCGGCTCGTAATCGCTGCCAATGGCAATCTGGTTGCCTAAAGTTCCTGTATTACCCCAGAGAATACTATCGGTCAGGAAGGTTTCACTTTCGTAGGAGCAGGACAAGCCGCCGCCCCTTCCATGTTTTGGACTGAAGGGGTCAAATGTGGTATTATCAACGATTGTACAATTAGAGATTGTTGGTGCTACGTACCAGTAGGAAACGATACCGCCACCGTCCAGGACAGCCGAGTTACCTTTGATTAGGCAGTTCTTGAGTATTGGCTGATTGGGGTCTCCGCCAAAGTATACACCGCCGCCGGAGCCGGACGCGGTATTGTCGCTTATGAAGCAGTTTTCAATCCTCGACTCAGATGACCAGGAGAACAACCCGCCGCCACCGCCGTAGAAGTTGTCATAATATCCTTCCATCATCATATAGGTGCCCAGGGCCTGATTACCTTTAATGGTACAGCCAATAATAACAGGGCCGCCGCTGCTCCAGAACATACCACCGCCATGTTCGGCGATATTGTTGTTGACCGTGCTGTCGAGAATTGAGACCTCTGAGTTAGTGCCGTTCCAGTATAGAGCACCTCCGAATCCGTACAGCGCCTCGTTCCTGATGAATCGACTCCTGTTAATCGCTATGTT
>CAYVIT010000013.1:8052-14767 GCA_964451425.1 uncultured Pirellulales bacterium | reverse complement strand
GGCCGGAAATGGGGCTTCCCATACCGCCGCCATCTGGTCCATCCGGGCCGTCCTGGCCGTTGTTATTGCCGCCGCTTCCGCCGGGGCCGCCGGGACCGCCGTCTGGAGAGGGAAGGCCGGAGCCGCCCCGGCCGCCTGCGCCGCCATCGCCGCCGCGGGCATCTCCTGCACCGTTGCCGCCGCTGCCGCCGGGGCCGCCGCTGCCGGCAGTATATGAAGCAGGCGTTGGTGCAGAAGTGTCAGTGTAACAGTAACTGATTGTGGTATCCGTAACGGTCGTATTACAGTCTCGGCCGTAGAATATAGCACCGGCCCAGGAATGCTCACCGTTGGGGCCCATGCTGCCGCCGTATCCGCCGTTGCCGCCTCTGCCGCCGACTCCGTCTTCGCCATCGACGCCATCCTGACCATCGGGATTGCCTGTACCGCCGGCACCACCTGCGCCAGCAGCCGCACCATTACCGCCGTTGCCGCCGTTGCCGGCCTCTCCGCCGGGTGCGCCAAGCCCCTGGTTGGTCCAGCAGTTGGTAATTTTAAGGAACCGAATTGTCGGCTTGCAGCCGGAACCGAAATATATCGCACCTCCTATGGCTTCTCCGGCCTGACCGCCGTTACCGCCTCTTCCACCTCTTCCGCCTGGGCCTCCTGCTCCGCCGGCACCGCCGTCGCCGCCGTCGCCGCCGGCTCCCTGTGCGCCGCCGTTGTAACCCGGTCCTCCATTCTGGCCAGCTTGGCCGGGTTGTCCGGCTTGGCCATTGCCGCCATTCTGACCGTCCTGAGCCTGCCCGCCGTATCCGGCATAGCCGCCGATGGCCTGGCAATTGATGATTGTAACATTCGTGATGAGCGGAGCGCTATTGTAGTCAAAGTACATTGCACCGCCATAAGCATCACCGCCGTTGCCGCCATCGAAGCCGTTAGCGCCGGGAAAGCCTCTCCAGCCGACCATGCCGGGAAGACCGGGCAGACCATCCTGACCGTCTATGCCGTCTATCGGCAGGTTCGGTTCAGCATAGAACAGCTCGAAGGCAAAGTCCATCTCATCCGGAAGCCCGGGCACACCATTAGAGTCGATAGCTTCAAAGGTATTGTCTAACAGGTTTATACGTACTGCACCTGCCGTATCCGGTACCACTTCATGGGTCTCCCAGCCCCACTGTTGGTTTGTCGGAGGCGCATCATAAAGTGCCTGAAGACCGAGCCAGTAGATTCCATTGTTATCCGGTTGGTACCAGTAATTATTTGGATCAAGTGTAAGGTCGAACTGAAACTTACTTAGTCTCACCGCACCAGGTTCTTCCCAATTAGGATCTCGCCTGTCCATTTCCCAACCATACCAGCTAACCGTGTAATCATTGTTGGTGATAGTGATATCGTGTGCGATTTGACCTGGGCGACCGTTGGGAAAGGCAGGGTCATTAAGTTCGTTCGACCAGATAATTATCCGGAAGCGTTCCGGGAATCCACTTGGAACATCCCCCCTGCCGCCGCTGTAGCCCCGTAGTGAGCCCCACCAGCGAATATCCGTTATCGGCAGATTGCTGTCACAGACAAAATCATCAGCTAACATTATGGCTCTTGGCGGAAACTCTTCACTTTCTTCCGGCCAGCCCAGGTAATAGTCCGGCTGCATTTCATTATAAAGTACAGGTGTCTGCGACCACTTGGTTATTCTAACAAGCTCATTGGGCTCGGGCGCATTCGGGTCGGGCAGTGGGTCGATTGGGGGCAGTGGATCCGGAGGGTCCGGGGGGCCATCGAGAGGGTCAAAAATATAAGCGCCATCCTGTCCCCTGCCGCCGCGGGCGACAACATCTCTGATAACTAAATGTGACAGAGTTGGGCTGCTGCCGTTCATACATTGTATCGCACCGCCGAAAGTATTAGGGCCGTCTATTCCGACACCGTTATCTGCATCACCCCAGGGGTCACCCGGGCCCGGGTCACCACCGCCTTGTAGAGTGAAGCCGTCAACTACCGAATCTCGCTTTTCATCGCTTCGGAAGATAAAGGCTGGGCCGCCGTTGCCCGAACCGCAATTAATGATTGTAGCGGCAACGCAACAGGGGTCATCCGGATGTTCGCTGGCGATGGTAATTGCTTTACCCATAAAATCACCACCACCGTAAGTACCGGCCGCGACAACAATTTTATCCCCGTGGTCGTAGGCTGCTGAGATTGCTCCCTGGATAGAGGTATATTGCCCCGGTACATAGAAACTCTGTGGTTGCCGGAACGAGACGGTAACATCGTTGTCATCGTTCATTGTTATGGTGTTCGTATTGGACCACAACGAGTCATCATCGGTTTGGGACCACCTATCAACGATGTAGTTAAGGTCGGGATTTGCAGTAAGTTTTACGACAGTGCCTTCGGCAAAGTATTCGCCTCTTCTGTAATGTGGCGAAATGGTTCCGTAGCCGCCGAGAACATCGGTACGCAGCAAATAGAAAGGAATCGCCTCGAATTCAACCGTGACGTTGACGTCGGTAATCATAGTAATAGTATTGTTTACATCGGTAGATGAGTCATCGTCGGTGCCGGTCCAGGCCTTAACTCGATAGTTCGGGTCAGGGATTGCTGTGAGTTGTATTTCTGAGTATTTCGGATGGGGCCCGCTTTTATGATAGAGAGAACCATTACCGCCGACGACGCTGGAGTTTAGCTGGAGCCATTCGATTTCTGCAGGCGGATAGTGAGCACCCATATCAATGCCATTAACATCCAATGTGTTGGCGTCGTTGACATCACCATCCGTCCTTGTGGTATATTTCGACAATAGCAGTTTCATGATAAAATTCGTATTGGGGTCACCGGCATCCACACAGGGACTGTCAAATAACTGTCCAGCGGCGATTTGGCTGAGATAGAAGTCGCCTCTCGGTCCGGTTAAAAATAATGGATTCGAATGGGAATTGCCTGTTCCGGGGTCATTATCCTGAATGCAGGAGTACGTGGCGCTGCATCCGGAAAGGTCATCACCATTGCCCCAGATGATACAGTTTTTAATTGTAGGCAAAGAGCTTTGGTCGGCAAGAATGCCGCCGCCGGCTGCTGCCTCGTTGTATACAATGGTGCAGTTCGTAATAGTCGGTGAGGATATCTCGCAATCGATTCCGCCGCTCTGGTAGATTGCCGAATTGTTGATAATGAAACAATTGAAGATGGTCGGGGATGAATAATAGCATGCTATCCCGCCGCCGACATTATTTGCAAAATTGTTGGTGATAGTAGAGTTGGAAATCGTGGGAGAAGCCTGCTCACAATTGATACCGCCTCCGATACCGGTCTGGTCGAAGGTTTGGTTGTTGGTAATGATGCAGTTTGTGATATTAGGCGAAGCGTAATAGCAATCGATTCCGCCGCCGTAGTACACTGCGGTATTATTAATAATATTACAGTCTGAAATTGCCGGTGACGAACCATCGCATTCGATACCCCCGCCGTACGGAGCATAGCCTCCGGTGATTGTGAATCCTTTTAATACGGTATTGTTAACTTCTCCGCTGCGGAAAGTTACAACTGAGCCGGCTTTGTTACCAAATATAATAGTACTGTCACGGTTGATATTCGGGTCGTTGTAGTTGTAAACGTTGCCGCTGCGAAGTGTTATTTTCTTGCCGAGGAAATCAATATTTTCAGAGTACATACCGGTATCGGCTATTAGTTCGTCGCTGTTTGCGGCATCATCTATTGCTGCCTGAATGGTTGTCCAGAATGTATTTGGGTCGTTGGAGTCGTATGGTATCGACGTATTCACTACCAGGTCGCCGATTTCCGGCAGGTTTAACGCATTGAAGATGTTCAGCCGGCCGCCGGTAACACAAAAATCCTGTAAATCAGCAAGCCAATCAACAGCCATTGGATGAAGGAGCATTTCCCTGACTTCGGTATGTGTCAAATTCGGGTCAGTCGACCATAGCAGCGCAGCGGCACCTGCCACATGAGAGGCGGCCATAGATGTGCCCTGGAGGAATCGATAGTCGCCGTTCAGGTCGCAGGAATATATACCCCTGTAATCCCATGGATATTCCTGTGCCCCTCCCGGAGCGGCGATATCGACCGAAGTTGCGCCATAATTAGAATAGTAGGCGATGTTATCTTCGCCGTCTGTGGCCATTACGGAAATGATGTTATCCAGGTCGTAGCTTGCAGGGTACACATCAGTGATGTCATTATCATTGCTGTCGTTACCTGCAGCGGCTACAAAAAGTATACCGTTTGCATCAGCAGCGTCAATCGCATCATAAAGAGCCTGTGAAAATTCAGGACTTCCCCAAGATGAATTTATGATATTGGCACCATTGCGTGCGGCATACTCAATACCTGCAATAGCATCACTTAACAAAAGCTCTTCCGTGTTATCGGCGACGGCTTTCAGGCTCATAATACTGACATCCCAGCAGACGCCTGTGATGCCTAAATTGTTATTACCAACAGCGCCGATAGTACCTGCGATGGCGGTACCATGACCAAAGGAATCCATAGGGTCATTATCGCCATCATCTGTGTCGTTTATGTCAGCACCGGCAAAGTCATAGCCATAGATGTCGTCTATATAGCCATTGCCATCGTCGTCTGTGGCGTCAAAATCATTCACGTCCACAACACCTAATGGCGGCTTGTCCTCACCGGGATTTATCCACATATTATCCGTTAGGTCGGGGTGATTATAGTCAACGCCGGAATCAATAACTGCTACAATGATATTGGGGTCGCCCGTTTCTATATCCCAGGCTTCAGGAGCGTCGATGTCGGCATCAATAATTCCACCCATATATCCTTCGTTGTGCAGACCCCATAGAAACATGAAATAGGGGTCATTAGGAATTGCGAAGAACTTAAGTTTGTAGTTCGGCTCAGCATACAGGATGTCAGCGGACCATCTGAAATGTGAAAGAGCATCCAAAACTGTGACGTGCTCAGGCAGTTTTATCAAAGTCAGGCCGGGAACAATACGGTCAAACTC
This sequence comes from uncultured Pirellulales bacterium, assembly GCA_964451425.1. Classification (GTDB taxonomy): domain Bacteria; phylum Planctomycetota; class Phycisphaerae; order Sedimentisphaerales; family Anaerobacaceae; genus CS2-K091. Next base: position 9,798 of record CAYVIT010000013.1, on the reverse strand, counting down.
TTTATGCACAGCAGCGCCGGGAACGGCTGAATTCGAAATTATATTTTTTACTGCACGATTCGTCAGCGGACCGAGTATCTTCCTGCGAACCGGTGACTGAGGCCCTGTGTCGACGAAACGAACGATTAACTCTCCCTGCCTGCAAGGAGGTAACCAATCACGGCCTTGTGCAAAAAGTTCACCGGGCAAATCAGACGCCTGGGCAGAAGTTAGTTGTGCACATACAAAGATTAGGACTCCGAAAGCGAATAAATAAGCTCTGAGCCCCCTTAATAACCAAACCCGAAACCTTTTGGTTCCAGGTCCTGTAGAAATCTGTGGCTTCACTTTATATTCCTCGGAAATGCGTTACATTGAGTTTCGTATATTTATCGTATTGCGCTGTGTTGTCGCAATACGCGTCACATTTCTCACATCACGACGAATTTAGATTTTACCTTCTAATGCGGCAATGGCTTCCTGTTCACGTTCCTCCTGCAAAATAATGGTCGGTTTGACAAGTATCAGCAGTATCTTATGGTCCTTGACCTTGGTGCGATTAGTAAATGCCCTTCCGAGTATAGGTATCTTGCTCAATATCGGTACACCGGCTTCTTTTATGATTTCGGCTGATATTTTCTGACCACCCAAAAGTAACGTTCCTCCGTCCGGTATACTTACACGGGTTTGGACACTTGACATTTCTGTCTCGGGAACTTCTATACGATACTGAACCCGTTCCGTAGCTGTTCCTGCTTGTCCTGGTATAACCGCTTCAACCTCATGGGTTTTCAAACGGAGTAAATCCTGCAGGTAAGTAATTATATTAAGCAAAACGTACTTTTTATCCGGACTGATAGTAGGTGTAATAGTAAGTGTAGTGCCGGCCGGAATACGCTGCACGTTCTGTAATACACTGGAGGAGCCGCCATAGTTACCACCGGTTGTACCGTAGGGACTATAGCCGGCACCACCCACACCACTACTACCAAGAACGGTCGGCGGCAGCGCGTAGGAGATGTCTCTTTGAATCTGGAACGTCGCAGACTCTCCACTGAGAACAGTAATTTTCGGAGCAGTAAGTGTCGCCGCATCGGTATGGGCCTGTGTAGCTCTGACAAGAAATTCGACCTGTAGGTCATCAAGCCAGGTGCCATAGCCGGCATACCCACTAAGACCGGCGCCGCCTATCTCCAATCCGGATTGAATACCGGATAAACTGCCCGGCACCTTTGTCACTTCCGGGACAACCGCACCTAAGGAGCCTTGTCTGAAATTTATCGGCGTCAACTTACCACCAAAGTCGTATGTAAAGTCTAAATCAAGACCGATATCCTCGAGGAAGTTCTCGGTGACCACCAGGAATCTGGTCTCGATTGCAACCTGATGCCCAAGGGACTTGCGCATCTCATTGAGCAATGTTTCGATCTCTTTATGAATGTCACGTGACTGCAGTATTATAAGTTTTTTGTTTTCATAAATTGTTATCGTACCCTCACCACCGGCGTCCCACCAACTGTCCGGGTCGACTGTGTCCTGGACAAGTGTGATGAGATTATCTGCCCGGTATTCTCTGTCGTAATCATATATACCCATCATACCCCCCATGCCTCCGCCCATGCCTCCGCCGTAGCCGCCCATGCCGCCGCCCATGCCGCCGCCGTAGCCGCCCATGCCGCCGCCCATGCCGCCGCCGTAGCCGCCGCCGTAGCCGCCGCCGCCGTAGCCACCGCCGCTCATACCGCCGTATCCGCCGCCGCCGTAGCC
>CAYVIT010000013.1:0-7952 GCA_964451425.1 uncultured Pirellulales bacterium | reverse complement strand
CCGCCGCCGTAGCCGCCCATGCCACCGCCGCCGTAGCCGCCCCCGCCCATGCCACCACCCCCGTAGCCGCCCATGCCACCGCCGTAGCCGCCCATGCCACCGCCGCCATAGCCGCCGCCCATTCCGCCGCCCATCATACCCATGCCAAGCATGCCCATCCGGAACTGAGCCGGCTGGCCAAGCAAGTCGGTTACATCATAAACCCTTGTTACCATTTTGCTTGGCAGAGAATCTACTGTTGCTATAGTGATTACTCCATTCTGGACGACATAGTCGAGATCTACGAAGCCGCCCGAAACCGCTTTTAACAAATTCTCCAGTCCGGTACCGAGCCGAATTGCCGGTATCCCATCCATATTTATCGGTGTATCCGGCTCAATAGTGGCTGACTCAGACAAGTCACGCCAGAGGACAACTATCTTCAAGGGTGGTTCAACAGAATTCTTTAATTCTTCTATGGCTTCGCTTAAAGTCATTACCGGTGTTAGTGCTGAAAGGTCGACAACCTCATCTAACTGTGTGTAGGCTTCTTTATCAGCCTCTTCCAGGCCGAGTGGCTCTTCCGGTTTGCGCGTTGGTTTGGCGATAATTTCCCGCCAATTCTTTGGGTAAGTCATTTCTTCAGGATGTGGTATTCCGGCCTCGTCGGTTTTGCGCAAAAGATCAGCTCTTGCTTTATTTCTTTCCCTCTCCACCTCCAGTTGTTTACGGATGTTAATTGTATCCTCAAGCGTCTGTTTTAATAACAGCGCGTTGTTATTCATTGGGTCCAGCGCAAGTAAACTGTCCAACTGACCAAGGGCTTCCTCATAGCGCATCTGTGCCTGACAGGACATCGCATTCTCCATCAGCTCGGCTATTCTTCTATTTCGGTCAGTTTCCATTTGCGTTTTCCGCTCTTTTGCCGCCTCCATTGCCGCTATGCGCTTCTCCTGGTCCAGGAGCTTGTCTCTCTGTTCTTTTCTGAGGACTATATCATCGCTAAGCTCCTGCAGTTTTGAGTCGTATTGCTTGAAGAGGATTTCTCCGAGGTCCATTTGGTTTCCATAGACGGTCCTCTTGGCCGACTCAACCACTTCCCGGGCCTTGTCGAATTCGTTTTGAACCAAGTAGTTTTGTGCTTTAGCTGCAGCATCATTAACGACTATATTAGTATAACTTCTCCGAACATCTCTTTTGCGATTGACTTTTTGAATATAGCTAAGTCCCGTATCTGTCGTCGACTGGGCGGAAACAACAGGTTTGTTTTGTTGTTGAACTGTAACAGTCACCGTGGGAGGTTTCTCGGATTCGGGGCTTGTTTTTGATTTTTCAGAAATCAATCTTAGATAATCCTGGGGTGTTTGCCCCGCCGGTGCTATTAATAGACCGCTCTGTGCTACTTTAATGAAGCCTTTACGTGCCTCATCAAGCCGACCGGCATTATACAATTCCACGCTGTGTGTATACAGATTAACGATTTCCTGACCCTGTTCTCTCGGCTTTTCTGTCGGTGTCTTATCTAACTTCCCAAGCCCTTCTGTGATTTGTTTGCGCTCTGCCTCCGTCAGGAACTTATTGTCCTTGACGTTTTCAAGATGTGTTTTGGCCTTTGTTAGTTCGCCCTGCTCAATCAATTTATCAGCCGTTTGAATATGCTGTAAGATGCGTTGCCTCTCAAGCACAGCAACGTGTGTTTCTTCTATGAGTTTATTGAGTTTCTTTTGCTCCTCGGCAGTTAAATATCCCTGGTAGTCCTTTGCCCGAAGGAAGGATTGCTCTGCAGCCTTGAAGAAGCTTCTTTTGTATTGTTCCGTCCCTACTTGAATCCACTTTTGAGCAACCTGGCGGACTACCTTCTTCTGCTCCTCATTGTTATTAGCCTGAGAGAGAGCGGCCTTTGGCAGAAATGTTGTCATTAACAGCACCAATGCCAAAATGATAATGGGGGACCTTTCAACGAGATGCTCTGTCAAATATTTTGCTTTGAACATAAAGACCTCCTGCCCGGGAAAAGAAATACCTTCCTCCGGAAAACATTTCAAGTTAACTTCAGTCCAACAAAAGTTATACAGCCTCCAATTAAGAGAGGTTAGACTAACAACACCAGTTTATAAAGAAATGTGTGTTTTTGCAAGCGAAAATTTGATTTATGAGCGTTTGGCCGATAATATATTAGATTTATTTCGCCAAACTGAAAAGTATAAATAGGAAACCTGGGAAAAATAGATGGCAAAAAAACCGTCTTTTTTTGGCACAATTGGGCTTTCTGAAAAAAGTGGCCAAAAAGATGCAAAAAATACAAATACGTAAAAAATTATGGCACTAAATCCATTGATTTTGGCAGTTGAAACGTCCGGCAGGCTCGGTTCTGTCGCTATCGCAGTTGGTCGGCAAATTCTGGCTGAAACCGTATTCTCCGGCCCAATGAGGCATAGTTCAGAGATTTTCCCTGCTATCTGTAGCCTGCTAAAACGTTTCGGAAAAAACCCAAAACATATCGAGCATATCTATATATCTGTCGGGCCGGGCAGTTTCACAGGGCTGAGAATCGCTGTAAGTATCGCAAAAATAATGCACTTGGCGAACAATGTGAAGATCGAAGCGGTTGACACATTGGACGTTATTGCAGCCAATGCAGACGATTATATAAGGCAGGAAAAGACCGAAGTTGAGCATATTGCCGTCATTCTCGATGCGAAGCGCGGCCAATTTTATACCGCCGGATACAAATTCACGAGTGAAGGAACTTGGAAAAAGGTTTTTCCGGATTCACTGATGACTTCTTCTCAATTCCTTGACCGATTCGCCGGCAAAGCCAAACCCGTATGGCTGCTTGGGGAGGGCCTGGTTTACTATACAGATAAATTCAAGGCCGAGGGCATTTACTTTCTGGACAAGCGATACTGGAATCCAAGAGCGGAAAAGGTTCACATGCTCGGCTGGAAGATGGCCTGCGCCGACCAATTTGCCGACCCTATAACATTACAGCCGAAGTACCTGCGCAAGCCGGAGGTCAAAGGGAGGTAGGGTACATGTCCTATTTAGTAGGTAAAAACCTGCTTCTTTTGCTTGCAGGATTACGCGGGTAGTTCATGGGAACTGTGGAATACCGCTTTCGGGTCTGTTGCCTAACACGAATCGTTGCGTTTGAGATTTCCGCGGCCACCTTCGGCGGCCTCGCAATGACATATAAACGTGCCTTATGTCATTTCGGGCCGTCCCGATTTATCAGGACAACGAAGTCCGCCTATGGCGGATTTGGCAACAGGACCTTTCGCGGAAATGACAAAGGTGTAGTAGACGTTATTAACAGAGAAACCACAGCTAACGGTCCAAAAATCTACCTACAATCTCGACATGCACCAAATAACGAGATAGTTCTTGTATTTGCAGGCTGTTATGTGTATAATTAAGTCATAAGGTTGTTTGGATCAGTACAATGAATCATCGAAAACTACAATTTGAATTCGGCAACATGCCTTTTGCAGGTGGGTTAAAGAAAGTTATTTGTTTACTTGCGGCAGTTGTTATCCTTATTTTTAGCGGCCAGCCAATCTATGGACGTAAGTCGTGCCATAGGGTTAAGAATATCATCGTTATGATTTCAGATGGCTGTGGCTATAACCATGTTGATGCTGCAAGCCTTTATCAATATGGGCGAACCGGCGTCCAGGTTTATGAACAGTTCCCCGTAAGGTTAGGAATGAGCACGTACGCTGCCGGACAAACCTATAAGCCTGGTCTTGCTTGGAAGTACTTCAACTATGTATCTGACAGCACGGGCTACACAGATTCTGCGGCTGCCGCGACTGCAATGTCGACAGGCGTCAAGACATACAAAGAAGCAATCGGAGTTGACCTTGACAGACACCTGCTTACACATATCGTTGAGGTTGCTGAGCAGAAAGGAAAGGCGACAGGTGTAATAACATCCGTACAGCTCAGCCATGCCACACCTGCCGGCTTCGTTGCTCACAATGAGAGCCGCAATAACTATGAGCAAATTGCCAAACAAATGATCTACAAAAGCTGCCTTGAAGTTATAATGGGCTGTGGACATCCTTACTACGATGATGACGGAATGCCGATTACGAATAAGAAGAAAGAATATAAATATGTGGGCGGCGAGAGTATCTGGGATGACCTTAAGGATGGCTCTGTTACCGGCTCCGATGCTGATGGTGATGGCAAGCCCGATGAATGGGTGGTTATAGACAGTCGCGTTGATTTTCAGGCTATGATGGTTGGCCCTACTCCCAAAAGGGTCATAGGAATTCCCAGGAAGCACACCACTTTGCAGCATGCGCGGGGTGGTGACAAAAAGGCCGAGCCTTTTGCTGTTCCTTATAATGGGGATGTACCAACACTTGCAGAAATGACGAAAGCGGCACTAAATGTGCTGGATAACGACACCGACGGTTTTTTCCTGATGATTGAGGGCGGTGCAATTGATTGGGCAAGCCATAATAATCAGATTGGCCGGCTCATTGAAGAGCAAATCGATTTCAACAAGGCTGTGGAAGCGGTACTCCAGTGGATAGTATTGAACAGCAGTTGGAGTCAGACACTTCTAATCGTTACAGCGGACCATGAATGTGGTTATCTGACCGGGCCGAAATCCGGTATATCTCAAAATGGGCCTGTCTGGAATCCTCTCATTGGTAGAGGTATTGGAAAGGTTCCGGATGTGGAATGGCACAGCACAAAGCATACGAACGCGCTTATTCCGTTCTATGCCAGAGGGGCCGGTTCGCAGCTTTTCAAGCGGAGGGCACAAAATCGTGATACTGTCCGTAGTTTTTATCTCGACAACACATCCATCGCAAAAGTCGTTTTTTCTTTGCTTGGACATCAGAATGCCGATGAGAATTAAGTGATTTTCTTGCTCGAATGATGATTCGCTTAAAGTGACATAGAGAAGAAAGCTCACTCTATCAAAAAGAATATTATTTCATCTTCTTAAGGACGGTCTATGTTTATTATCCTGGCTGCAAAAGTAATCAGGGAAAGTATACTTATCGCCGCCATGAAGATTTACAAGGCTGTTATGACGCACAAGAAGATTATCCATCGTTCCCCCATACAAATCAAATATGCTAAAATCGAGAGCACCTAACTGAAACACATCATTAACATTACTCATTATACCAAAAAGTAGTCCATAAAATCAAGTAATATAGCTCTTTGAATCACTAATTGATTGTACTAACTTTCCCAGCCACAAAAACAACTGTGGCAACTACTGGTTTTTTGAAATATATTCAGTTTTTTCGACCCAAAATGATGTTATTGCGAATGCGATTATTCCTCAGATAGTAAGCAGAACAAAAGATAACGATCAAAACTACCGCACAAGTGCAATTAACAGGTCTTTATTGATATGAGTTTTGCAAGATGTCTATTCAACAATAGCCAGCCAGTTTTCGGTAAAGTCTTGCAAATCTAAGAAGTCAACATTCGTGTCGCAGTTAAGGTCGGCAGCGCAACTATTGCACCCGGTTTCCATCCAGTATGCAGCTAACGTCGAATAGTCAGCGAAGTCCACACCATTGTCGCCGTCAACATTACCGACAATGACGTTGGTCAGGTATGTTTTGCAGCCGAGAGTTCCGTCCTCTCCATCGGGAACAGGGTCCGTGTGTGAGAAACCATCACCGTTGTCATCGTATTGAGGGATTTCATCAAGGTGGTCATTGCCGGCTGCATAATTGAATGCTTCCCGCATACTGACATAGCCGTTCGCATTATAATCTGCGTCCACCGGATTGCCATATTCGTTCTGCCCATGAAGAGCGGCAACGAAGCCGCGAATAAAAACATTGCCCCAGGAGACGGCTTCCTCTATCGTTGCGGTACAAATAACGCGATTGGGCGCAGTAAGGTCCTCAACCATGCCGCCGGAAAAACAAGGCTCAGCAACTATCGTAATTCGTGCTGCCGATAATAAGTTAACAAGGTCGGCCAGGTCATCGTCGTAGAGATTTCCCGCGTATAAACATATTGCCTCGTCCACGCTGACCACATCATTCGAATCGCCGTCCTGGTTTACATCCATCCAGTCGAAAAGACCGGCGTTATCTTCGTCGCAGCCGTCAATCTCCAAGTCCCCTCCCGTATATCCAAGGTCAATGCACAACTTGCCCTGGTTTCCTTCGTCGAAGAGCTGAAACGGGCGTCCGTCAACGGGAAGCTGTGTGTTCATGTTGTTGTAGTTGTCTTCCAGCTTGTCGATTTTTCCCCAATCGTCCTCATCGAATTCACCGGTAGTTTGGTTATATGGTAGATTGCCGTCGTTGTCAAAATCGAATACCTCACCAATAGCTGTGTTAATGTATCCATCCTGATTTGCATCTCCGAGGGCATAGTCTAAGAGATACTCAATATAGATGTCATCATCCGATACTGTGCTGTTGATGTCTTCGATATACACGTTGTCTAATGTAGAGACAAACTTGTTCCGGTAGAAATGATATCCTCTGCCAGAGTAGTACTTTCTGCGTACCTTCCATACATTCATTCCATGGTTGCAGCGGTAGTCACCACCCGTGAAGAGGCTGCGTAGTTGAAAATCGGCCTCGTTAAAGTCCGGCTCATCACCTGGGTCAACCGACGCCCTGCCGTCCATATACCCCAGGTACTGTCCCCCCTGACTCAAAGGCCCGTTATAGCCGCGGCCGTGGTCGGTAATCCAGATAAAAACCTCATCATCTTCATCAACATTGGATGCAAGCTTATTGAAAACTATCTGTAAATTTTCGTATGTAGCCGAATAGTCAATCATTCCATCTGGATTGCCTCCTGTGGGATCCTTCCCGTTATGGTTAAGCAAATAGATATCCGGCGGCGAGAAGCCATAACCATCAGTAAGCATATCATAGGCCAGTTCGACATCCGTCCAAAAACGGGTTTCGGAGCCGCCGTTAATCATCACTGCATACCGGCTTATTATTCCATCCGGTGGATTGCTTACAGCATCTAAGGAAGGCTGGAGCATCTGTTGGGCTGTTTGTAAATCAGCCGTTTCAGCAACGACTAAGATGCGCCGGCTGTCCCGTGCGGTCCGACCAAGAGAATCTTTAACCGTCAGAACACATTGATAATCTCCCTGAGTTCTGAATCGATATGTTGTCTTCGCTGTTTGTGCGGAAACAAAATCAGGCACTCCATCGGCCTCGAAGTCCCAGGTGTACTCGATAATCTCGTCATCCGCAGAAGCGCCCTGCCCGAAAAACTCGACCGTCTCACCTATAATAACTACTTCGTCCCTGCCGGCAAAAGCAGATGGCTGTCGATAAGATTGAACAGCTAATGTTCCTTGGTTACTGTCTGCCCAAACAAGCTCAACGACAACCATTGTAACACCCATTAAGAACCATGAAAACGGTCTTATGGTCCAGTAACCATGAGATTTCATTCCACCGTCCTGTTATCGAATTGACCCCCCATTCAGAAAGACGATATAACATATATATCAAAAATCCGCAAATAAGTCAAGGATTATACGGATTTCACCAGGCATCCAGGCATATATGGCCTCACAGCCGAGCATAATTGCAATCCCTCAGCGTGGTCGTGATTGGTACTAAAAGGCCCATTTTATGCAATAAAGTCATTGTTACAAATCGCCGAAAATAAACCGTTGGACGAACAAGAACGTCATAGAAGGGATAAACACAAAACTCGGTTGATTAAGGAGTTTGAATATGTCCTGTAACTTATTTGAAAGAATTATCAACGCCATCAGGCCTGGTAGAGAATCCGAGCAGCCATCCGATACGTCAGAACCCTGGCCTCCGGAATTACAGATAGACCAAACATCACAGCCCTCGCCTGAAGATAGTACCGAAAGCACGGAAGTCTCTGAAGAACCATCTCCTGACTTTCAGGAGGCCGTCAATCCCGCCCACCCTCATCAATGCCAGGATTAACACGAAGCTGTATCCGGGTGGTCTACACACGCTTTATGGTCA
>CAYVIT010000012.1:31915-42591 GCA_964451425.1 uncultured Pirellulales bacterium | reverse complement strand
ACCAGGGCAGGTGACAGGTATAGTGGCGGTAGAAGAGGCCGATTGCACGCATAGCGATTAGGGCAATTACCTGTATGACGAGATTCACAAATAAATAGCCGATTGTTGATAATAATGTCCCTTTGCCTGATGGAGTGAATTGTTTTGTGTGCATTTCAAGAAGGCCGACAGTGATGAGTAAAGCAGCCACGACGAGATATGGCTTGAACGCTTTGAGTACGGGAATGAAGAGATAGTCCGGCCTTAACATTGTAAGGTCCTTGCCAATAGCGGCGGTTAGTATCGCTATCGGGAAAAAGAACAGGCATCCAAGCTTTAAGATATTCAAAAATACAGGCCATTCGACACCGGTGCTTTTCGTTATCACGGCAGCGATAATGTACGGCAGCTCAACTACAAACAAAATAATGAAAATCATGTAAATAGACTTGAGAATATTCCATATAAATATTTTAAAGCCCCCAAGATAAACCTGGGGCAATCCTTCAGTATTAAAGGCCGTCGAGTATATTAACTGCATGTAATACCAGAACAAGGCGCCCCACGCCGCTATAGTCCATATAGTCCCCAAAGGCATAGGTAGCTCAACGTCAATTGAACGCCCTGGTATAGTAAGCGTGAAATTCAAATATCCAAAAAAGAATTTAACACAAACTACCAGTGCCACGAACACGAGGGGTGTTGCATTGGTTTTGGTTGTGAATATTTTCCAGCTTTCAACGAAGACGGCGCGGTAGAAGCCGGGAATAGGCTCGGCTATTTCAATTTCTTTTGTTTTGAATTTTTTTGGCTTTTCGTCGTCTTTTGAAGGGATAATAAAAAGCTGCTGACAGCTCTGGCAGCGGGCGCGCTTTCCGGCGTGTTTGCCGTCGAAGGCAATCAAGGCTTTGCAGTAGGGACAGTTGAACTTGATTGTCATATTCTCGTATCGCGTATTGCGTATCGCGTCGTGCGTATTTTTTTCACGCAATACGCATCACGCACGACGGAATTAGTCCTGCTTCATAGCGTCAACGAAGGTGCCGAGATTGTTGACCCACTTCTGGGCCTCGAGCAGATCGACCTTGTCGGCTTTTACGAGCATTGCCAAATGCTTATCCAACGTAATCATTTTTTCGCCGGGCTTGTTTTTGACCTTGGTTTGGAGCTGCGAATAAATTTGCTCGATTTTGCCTGTGCGAATCAGGTTGGCGCAGGCGTAGTTGTTGTTGAGGATTTCCATTGCGACGAGTCTGCCTGTTCCATCTTTTTTGGGCACGAGCTTCTGGCAGATGATGTAGGCGAGACTGAGAGAGAGCTGATTTTGAACTTCGCTCTGTCTGCCCGGCGGGAAATAATCGAGTATTCGTGTTACGGTGCCGGTCGCATCGCGCGTGTGCAGGGTGGAGAAGACAAGGTGGCCCGTCTCGGCGGCCATGAGTGTCATCATAATCGTTTCGGGGTCGCGCATTTCGCCGACAAATACGATGTCGGGGTCCTCGCGGAGAAGCGCCCTCAAACCTTCGACGAATGATTTGACATCTCTTCCGACCTCGCGTTGTGAGATGAGGGCGTATTTTTGTTGAAAGAGGTACTCGATGGGGTCTTCGATGGAAATAATTCGGCAGGCGTGTTTTTCGCTGATGCAGTCGATGACGGAGGCGATGGTAGTGGATTTGCCGGCACCCGTGATGCCTGTCATTAAAACCAGGCCCTGCTTGCGGTTGACGATGTCCTTCCAGACGTCGTTTGGGAAGCCGATGTCCTCGACTTTTGGGATGTCCATCGATAAGGCGCGGATGGCGGCGCAGATGCCGTCGTTTTCCCGAAAGACATTGATACGAAACTGCAGTTGGCCGACTCTGTAAGAGCAGTCCACGCTGAATTGGCTGTTGAACTTGCGCAGGTTTTCGTCGGAAAGCAGCGGATAGATGAGCTTGGCTGCGATTTCGGGTGTTACCGTTATGCCTTTGAGCTTAACGAGGTTGCCGTCGATACGATATGCAGGCGGTGTGCCGACTTTGATGTGCAGGTCTGAGACCCGCATAACGCCGTGCTCCTCGACATAAGCGAGCATATCGCGAATGCTCAACTTGCCGAGCTTCTCGGTTGCGTAGACTTTTGCGGTGTCCGGGTATCCTTCAGCCATATTTATCCGCCTAAAAGTAAAAATGGAAAAGCGGTTTGTTTGATAGCCTCTGGCCTTTCTGTACCTGTGTATAGTATATCAGAATACCTGCCGGAAAGCAAGGACGAACATCTAAGCGGATAGTTGAATTTTACTGAAATAGAGGGGATTTTTAGATCTTGTGGGCTGGAAGGTTTTTATTTTTTCTTTTTGTTGGCGAGCCAGTCCTGGAGGTTTTTGGCGAGGATTTCCACGTCCCTTTTTTGCATAATGTGGTCGATGATTGCGGGAGGAACTTTGAGCTTGACCATAGCCTTGTGTGCCCTTTGCCAGAACCTATCCTTTTTGGCGGGAGTGTCGGCCAAATAGAGATCGGTGACCATCTCGCCGAGTTTGCCGAGCATTATCGTGTCAAGGTTTTCATAATACCTTGAGATGACTTCTTTCTGATATATGGAACGTTCATTTTTGGCCATAAATTCCCATTTCGTATTGTGTATGTCATAATCGTATTGAAAAAGTAGCTTTTACAAAACAATTTAAGATAAATCAAGCTGCCTGTATTATTAAGTTGGTTTTTGCTGGCTTTGGGGAAAAAATTGGCTATAATTTCGTCGATGCGTCGTGCGTGAAGCGTATTGCGCGAGAACCAACAGAGCGCACTGTACGAGATGCGTATTAGTGGAACGTGTGTATGGGAAAGAAACGGCTATATGCTCTGGTTATTTGCTTGATGGCGGTTTTGCTGCCGGCGGCGGCTTTTCCGGCTGACCGAGATGGGGCAGTCCGCTTCCGCCTTGGCGGACTGGATTACGGCAAATGGGTCGGCGAGGATTTGTACCTGAAAGGGCAGAAGATTGTGAGCGCTGATTCGGGAGGAAAAAGCGAAGGTGAGCATATTCTGCTTTTTGAGGGCGAGTTTTCGATGTCGATTGGGGCTAATCGGTTTTTCAGTGATAGTGCCGTGGTATGGCTTAAAGAAAAGAAAAGCAAATCTCTCGGCAGGATTCGCACTGATTATCAGGCGAAGGTTTATTTGCAGGGTGATGTGTCGGTTAAAAAAGGTAAAAGTGCCAGGAGCAGCGGTTTAAGCGAAAAGGTAATTGAGCAGGGCCGGTCAATGGTTGTTCGGTGTGAGGTTGGCGGTGGGGTATTTGTTACGGCGGAAAAAAGAGAGACCGGCGACCCTCGCGGATTAGAGCTTTACCAACAGGCAATCGCTTCAGGTGAGTTCTCCGGGCTAAAGTTTGGGCTGGTCCCCCTCTTGACGTCTGCGCCGGCAGATGTGGGGACTGGACTGCCGGCGGAGACGGGAGGAGCGAATGGAGCGGTTGAAGTTATCGAGCCGGGGAAGAAAGAGGTCCGTTTCAGGTATCCGGTCAATATACAACCTGCGGGGGACGCAGCGCTTAAGATGGAGGCCGCACGGACGGAGGAGGGCGAAGATGTGATGACGGTGATAGGCAGGTTCTATCTGTCGCAGAAACAGGATGAAGAAGGCGGGCTGCTGGAATTGCAGGCTGATAACGCAGTTGTATGGTATGTCGAAGAGCCGACATCCCGCGCCCCGATAGCTGGGCCAAAAAGCGTGATTGGCGAAAATATAAAGGCGGTTTATCTGTCCGGAGACGTTGTGATGACTTCCGGTCAGCGGACTGTACGGGCTGAGGAGATTTACTACGATTTCGGACAGAACAAGGCGCTCGCAGTAAAGGCGGTGATGAGGAATTTCGATGTCTCCCGCGGCATTCCAATTTATGTCAGGGCGGAGAAGCTGCGGCAATTGGCGGAAAATAAGTTTGCAGCGGAAGATATCACTTTGACCAGCAGCGAATTTTACCAGCCGCAGATTTCACTTAACGCATCGAGCGTGATTATTATAGATGCAACGCCCATTGATGAGCGGACCGGCAAGCTCGGCGACAGCAGTTATGATGTTGAAATGCATGATGTTCGTTTTAAGGTTGAAGATACGACGTTTTTCTACTGGCCTTTTTTGCGTAGTAACCTGCAAAGACCTGATGTTCCGGTCAAAAGCATGCGTGTCGGCCATGATAATGTCTGGGGCACATCGGTTGAGACAAGATGGTACCTTGCGCGGCTGCTTGGCCTGCGGGAAACGGAGGGTACGGACAGCACTCTTGCCCTGGACTATTACAGCAAGCGGGGCTTTGGCAGCGGTGCAGAGATTGATTATGCTCAGGAGGATTATTTCGGCAGGCTTTTGGGGTATGTTATCCGCGACCATGGTGAGGACAGGCTTGGCAGGCACAGCACGCGGAGAGACCTTGAGCCGCCACGAGAGCTTCGCGGCCGGTTTCTCTGGCAGCACAGGCAGTTTCTGCCTTACGACTGGCAGCTTACCAGCGAGGTCAGTTATATATCGGACGAGAATTTCTTAGAGGGATATTATCGCAGCGAGTATGATGTGGGCAAGGAGCAGGAGACACTGGTTCATTTGAAACGTATCGAGGACAACTGGGGCCTTGCCTTTTTGGGTAAGGTGAGGATAAACGATTTTTCTGATAAGCTGGAAGAGCTGCCGAGCGTGGAATTTCACTGGACGGGCCAGTCGCTTTTTGACGATAAGTTTACATTTTACAGCGATAGTCAGGTCAGCCGGTTCCGTCAACGTCTGGCTTCGGGCAGCACATCGACAGTTTCAGAGCAGTTTTATACGTTTATGTCGGAGCGGGCCGAGCTCGATATGCCGATGACGCTGGGATTCGCAAAGGTTGTGCCCTTTGTGGCCGGCACGGCTGCCTTTGAGGACGGCGGCGGATTCTACACGGATATTGATGGAGGACCAGGGGGCAGAGAAGATACTATCTGGATAGGTGAAGCAGGCGCTCGTATTTTCCCGCTGCCGATGTGGAAGGTCTATCCTGATGTGAAATCCCGGCTGTGGGATTTGAATGGATTGCGGCATATCATAGAGCCGCGTGTTACGGCTGTGGGTTTTACCGAGAGCGATTCGGTTGCCGAACAGCGTGATATTTTGAACGTAGGTGTAACGCAGCGTCTGCAAACGAAGCGTGGTCCTGCCGATAAGCAGCGGACGACCGATTGGATGCGGCTTGATATGGATGTTACGTGGCTTCAGAACTCCGGTGACAGCTCTGCGGGAGCAGACCAGTTCATCTGGAACAGGCCTTTTATACCGCTGGTTAATAGATTCAGCAGGAGATTTGGGCAATCGGTAGTACCGGCCCAGGACAGGCGCAGCAGCGATATGTTCGGGCCGAGACGTAATTATTTCGGGGCCAACTATATCTGGAATGTGAGCGATACGACGGCATTTTTGAGTGATATGAATTACGATATGCAGAGCGGTGTTGTTCAGCAATTAAATGTTGGTTTTTCTCGCATGCGTTGGCCGAATTTGAGTTATTATATAGGCAGCAGATATCTGAGGCGTATTGATAACGGCTACGGCGAAGAAGGCTCGAATGCCTTTACTTTTGCGGCCAGCTATGTGCTTGACCCGCGATATACAGTTATATTTTCACAGCAGTATGATTTTGACTATGGAGCGAATATCCGAAGCGAGATAACACTTGTAAGACGTTACCACCGTCTGTGTTATGGCTTTACGTTCAGGGTGGATGAGTCGATGGACCGCCAGGCGGTGATATTCAGTGTCTGGCCGGAAGGTGTTGCCGAGCTTGGGATTGGGCCGAAAAGATATATGGGCCAGGGAGGTCCGATACGTTATTAAGGATGAAGGTATTTTGAAAGAAAATAAGGTAATTTAAGGAGATTTTTATGGCGTTGGTTAATACTAAAAAGATGTTTGAGATGGCTTATAAAAATGGCTATGCGGTCGGTGCGTTTAACGTAAACAATATGGAGATTACGCAGGGTATTATAGAAGGTGTGGCTGAAGAGAAGGCTCCGCTTATCCTGCAGGTATCGCGAGGGGGACGTGAGTATGCGAGTATGAGCTATTTGAGGGCCATCATTGATGTTGTGGTTGAGGAGAATCCGGACATTCCAATCGCAATCAACCTGGACCATGGGGACAATCTTGAGACGTGTAAACAATTCGTGGATGCGGGCTTTACATCGGTGATGATAGATGCGTCGAAACAGCCGTTCGAGGAAAACATCAGAATCACGAAGCAGGTTGTCGAGTATGCACACCCCCGGGACGTTGTTGTAGAGGCTGAGCTGGGCCAGTTGGGCGGCTTAGAAGAGGATGTGGTAGGGGTAGGAGTTGATGATGTGAGCAAGCACGTGGCGGACCCTGACCAGGTGCAGGAATTCGTTGAGAAGAGCGGCTGCGACTCGTTAGCTATTGCCTGCGGAACAAGTCATGGCGCCTACAAGTTCAAGACCGAGCCTAAGCTTGCTTTCGACGTGATAGAGGAGATTCAAAAACGGCTGCCTGGTTTTCCGCTTGTTATGCATGGTTCAAGCAGCGTCCTGAAGGAATTCGTGGACCTTATCAACAAATACGGCGGCCAGATGCCGAATGCAATGGGTGTACCGGAGGAGATGGTCAGCAGGGCGGCAAAAATGGGGATGTGCAAGGTCAATATCGATACGGACCTTCGTCTGGCATTAACGGCAAAGATACGGCAGGTTTTTGCCGAAAAACCAAGTGAGTTTGACCCTCGTAAATACCTTGGTCCGGGTAGAGAAGCGATTAAGGCAATGGTCAAGCATAAGCTGCACGTTTTAGGTTGTGCCGGCAAGGCGGCTGAGTGCC
Organism: uncultured Pirellulales bacterium; assembly: GCA_964451425.1. Lineage (GTDB taxonomy): Bacteria > Planctomycetota > Phycisphaerae > Sedimentisphaerales > Anaerobacaceae > CS2-K091. The sequence continues at coordinate 35,773 of CAYVIT010000012.1, read as the reverse complement.
GGTGAAAATAAAATAGTAGAAATTTATCCGCCACACTTATTGGCGGATTTACCCCACACAGAGAGCCGAAGAATCGACGTTTTTGGTGCTTTGGGGTGAAGAATGGAGACCGTAGATTTGCAGACTAAAAAAATATATTTGATTGGATTGAGCTGTTTTTTGGTATTTTTTTCGTGTGTGTTTTTTGTCCTGCCAGCCTCCGCTGTAGTTCTAAAAGCAGACTCAACTGAACAGAACATTTCTGAGGCCCCGAAATCGGAGTCGGCGGAAACGATCGCTGTCAACGCAGCTTGTGAGCTGATTTGCCAGGGCAAGTTTGACGCTGCCGACAAGGTATTGGCGGAGAGTTCACGACTTGGCCAGCTGGCAAATATTATCGAGGAATATGAGTTAATCAATCTTCGGCGTCAGTCGGCTCGGGAGGCGGCATATAAGGAGCAGATGGCTGAGCTGGGCAAGTCCCGGTCGCAGACGGATGTCAATGACATAAATGAGGTAAATGATGTTAATGATATATCCAAAATTCTTGGGATTATTAACAAAGTAGTCGAGTTTGCAGATGATTCGCAGAGAGAGCAGCTTCTTTCTAATGCTTTTGTGAAGCAGGTTTTTCAAAGGACGGTAGAAAAGGCAAATGAATTCGAGTCAAAGGGCAAATGGCTTGAGGCATACGCAGCCTGCTACTCCTGGCTGACGGCAATTGACCCAAACAATGACCAGTATTCGGACCATTCCGAACAGCTTTTGGACAAGGCCACTATCGTTGCGTCTTTTCAAGACAGCCCATGTGAGAGCCGCTCGGAGCGTTATACAGGTGTGAAGAAGGACTCGTTTGTGTGGGCGGTTGAAGCGCTTGCACGTCATTACGTCAGCATTATTGATTACCGCCAAATGGTGGTGAAAGCCATTCGTCAATGCAAGCTCCTTGGTGAAGTAATGGCGTTATCGTTTTCGGAGATATCGAAGAGCCTTAGTACGGTCTCGCCGGGAGAGACTTCCGAAGAGCGTTTTTCGCCGCCTGAGAAAGAACAGCTTTCGGCCTGGTCGGTGAGTCTGGCGGCGATTTTAGATGAAGTTGAAAAGTCGCCGACGGGCGTGGATAAGAGCAAGTTCATAGATGTTTTTGACAAGGTTCTGTCATTAAACAAGGTAACCGCTCAATTGCCGGAGCCTGTATTGATTGCACAGTTCGCAGAGGCTGCATTGAGTGCCCTTGACCCTTATACTGTTATAGTTTGGCCGAGGCAGGTGCAGGAATTTGAAAAGATGATGACCAATCAATTTACGGGTATAGGAATCGAGATTTCGAAGCAGCAGGGGCAACTGACGGTTGCAAGCCTTCTGCCTGATACGCCGGCGTATAACGCGGGTCTCGATGCCGGTGATGTGATAGAGCTGGTGGATGGGGTAGAGACAAAAGATATGTCCCTTACGTGTGCGGTTCGGACGATTACAGGTCCTGCAGGTACGAAGGTAGTATTGACGATAAAAAGGCTCGGGGAAGAGAAAAGACGGGATATAACCATAACCAGAGCCAGAATAGTTGTTCCAACAATCCGCGGCTGGCAGAGGACGGCAGTAGGCAAACGCCTGTATATGATAGATGAGGAGAACAAAATCGGTTATGTTCGTATTACCAGCTTTTCCGGGGAAACCGCCGATGCTCTGGAAAAGGTTCTATTGGGACTTGAGGCGAAAGGGATGCGTGGATTGATTTTGGATTTGCGATTCAACAGCGGCGGATTTCTGGACAGCGCTGTGGAAGTAACCGACAAGTTTATCGAGGAAGGATTGATAGTAAGCACGCGTCCTCGCGGGCTGTGGACTTATATATCGGCACGTAAGGAAAGGACACATCCAAATTATCCACTCGTCGTGCTGATAAATTCCTACTCGGCGAGCGCTTCCGAGATAGTGGCGGGCGCACTTGCAGACGAGCGGCATGAGCGTGCGATTCTTGTTGGAGAAAGGACGCACGGAAAGGGGAGGGTGCAGGGGATAACATATCCTCCCGGCGGAGCGCAGCTCAAATACACGATGTCGTATTATCATTTACCATCCGGCAAGAGAGTTGAAAGCAAGGAAGCGACGAAGAAAGAAGGTCGAACAGATTGGGGTGTCGGGCCGGATATCGAAGTCAAGTTGAGAAGCGATGAGGTCAGAAAGATGAGCGAGATTCAGCGGGATAATAATGTGTTGGTTCAGGCCGGCCGTGATGCGAGCAATGCGGTATTGAAGAAATATAGTGCCGAAGAGACGCTTGCGTCAGACCCTCAGTTGGCGGTTGGATTATTAGTTATTAAGAGCAAATTGATTCAGGCCGGCTCGCGAGTTTCGAGTGGGAGCGGTTCTTAAAATGTCGGCTTAGGAGTATTCGGATTTGACGAACAAGGAAGGTACAGGAGGCAATGGGCCGGTACGCTCAGAAGGTCGAGACCGTTTTGAGCGGCAAAGGCGGGAGAAGCTGAGCCGGATTAGAGAATTAGGCATCGAGCCTTATGGGTATAGGTACGATGATACTGAGTCTGCCCAGAGCATTAAAAACAGGCCCTGTTTAAGTGAGCTCGAGAATGGTCATATCATCTCCGGCGAGGAAGGCAAGGCCACAAGTGCCGGCAGGATTGTATTGCTCAGGGATATCGGGAAGCTGATTTTTATGACTCTTCGGGACTGGAGCGGAACTATCCAGGTGGGATTGAGCAAGAAGCTTCTCGGTTCCGATTCGTCGGGATGGCCGCTTGCCAAATTACTTGAGCTTGGCGATGTGATTGGAGCGGCCGGCCAATTGGGAAAGACCAGGACCGGAGAGATTACCGTATGGGCCGATAATATTACTTTATTGAGCAAATCGCTTTTACCTCCACCTGAGAAATTTCACGGATTGAGCGATATTGACCTGCGTTACAGGCAAAGATATGTGGATTTGTGGGCGAATCCGGAAGTAATGGAGCGGTTTAAGAAGCGCAGTATTATCGTGGCTACGATTCGCGAGTTTCTTTGTAAGCGGGGCTTTCTGGAAGTTGAGACGCCGATGATGCAGACTATAGCCGGTGGAGCGGCAGCCAAGCCTTTTGTGACACATCATAATACACTGGATTTGGATTTGTTTTTGCGAATTGCGCCGGAGCTGTTTCTGAAAAGGCTTCTTGTGGGGGGTATGGAAAAGGTCTTTGAGATAAACCGCAATTTCCGCAACGAAGGCCTGAGCAGAGAGCACAATCCGGAATTTACGATGCTGGAACTGTACCAGGCCTACGCCGATTACAACGTGATGATGGAATTGACGGAGGAGATAATTTGTTTGTTAGTGGAGAGGAACTGCAGCGGGATGCAGGTAGAATTCAGAGAGGTGACAATTGATTATACACGGCCGTGGCGGCGGGCACGGTATGCGGAACTGCTGAAAGAGCATAGCGGCTGTGATATTGATGATGTTGAGGCTGTCCGGGCAAAGGCGAGAGGGCTTGGATTTGATGAGGCGGGCATGGACGATGTTGTAGTTATCAATGAAGTATTCGAGGCAACGGTCGAGGACAATCTTATTAATCCGACTTTTGTGATTGATTATCCTTCGTCGTTGTGTCCTTTGACCCGGCGTAAGAAAGACGAACCGAAATATGCTGAACGGTTTGAGTTATTTGTAGCCAGGATGGAGATGGCCAATGCGTATACGGAGCTAAATGACCCGGCGGTTCAGGAGGAGAATTTTCGAATCCAGCTTCGCGGCCAGGCGGAAACGATGGCGAAGATGGATGAAGATTTTATAACGGCGTTGAAATATGGTATGCCGCCGGCGGGGGGATTGGGTATCGGGATTGACAGGCTGGTAATGGTCCTGACCGGCGCTACCAGTATTCG
>CAYVIT010000012.1:3352-31815 GCA_964451425.1 uncultured Pirellulales bacterium | reverse complement strand
TGGGTATCGGGATTGACAGGCTGGTAATGGTCCTGACCGGCGCTACCAGTATTCGTGACGTAGTGTTGTTTCCACTTCTTAGGCCTACGAAGGAATAAGTCAATATGCTTTGAAGCATTGTCAGGCAGCATTAAGAAAAGGGCTCGGTTCAATCGAAAGTCAAGCTAATATGGATAGCGCGGAAGAACACGTAGAAGGAAGTCTACGACGACCTGTTAGTGTTACTGTCATTTCCTTTTTACTAATAATTTATGCTCTTATACCATTAATTACTGTATTTGTTATAGCATTTTTTGTAGGTTTAGATTCGAATCTGCTTAGACACTCTCTTGCATTGATCATAGGTTGTGTAGTTCCCGTTCTTATACTTGCACTGGCCATAGTTTGTGTCATTCCAATCATTATAGTATTCATCGGCGTGGGAATGCTCAAAGGGCGAAACTGGGCCCTACAGATGTTTCTATGGTTAACACCGATATATATTGCCTTCGCAATCACGGCACAGGTTAGTCAAGGTAGCATTACTCTAGGCCCATTTATCAACGTTATCTTTTATGTCATTTTTGTCTTGTTCCTTACGAGGCCTGCTTCATTTTCCTACTTTGCACAATATAGCCAATCTAAATTAATATTTTTTTTATGGTTTCGATACCTGCGTAAGAAAAGAATCGTATTGTTGAGCGTTGCGGCGGTTGCTCTTGTTGTAACCTTGTTGACAACGGTTTCGAGTCTGTTCACCGGCTTTATCACAGTTTTCGAGCAGAGTGCGGTTAAGGCAATGGGCGATATTGTTCTTGAGCCGCCGATGAGGTTTTCAAAGTATCCACAGCTTATTGAAAGGCTGGAGCAAATTGGGTCGGTGGAGGCGGCAACAGGAGTGCTGTCGGCTCAGGGTTTATTGCATTTGGGTAAAGGTAACGTTCGGGCAGTAAGTGTTCGTGGGATTGAGCCGGGGCGACAGGCCAAAGTGACGGGTTTTCAACAATCCCTGATTAAGCAGGGCAAATCTTCAGGTGAGCCGTCTTTTGAGTTCGGCGGTGAAGCGGAAACAGCAGGGATGTTTGTGGGTATAGGCGTGTTGGCGGAGCCGGATGAGCAGACGGATAAATATGATTTTGCTGCGATTGAGGAGATGATAGGCGATGAAGTTGTTCTTACTACGGGGACGGCGTCGGGAGACCAGGTCAGACGAAAGATAATAAAAGCGGGGATTGCAGATATTGTATTTACCGGAGTGTATGAGCTTGATAAGAGTTTTGTGTACCTTTCTATTGAAGAGCTGCAAAAAAAGCTATATCCCGAAGAAGACGGTCAAATTGCCAACCAGGTTCAAATTAAACTTGCCGTCGGTGCCGAGACCGATTCTGCTCTTGCACAGATTCGGGGGGTGTGGGGTGATTTTGCCGACAAGCAGCTTAACTGGAGCCCGTATCTTATAAATCAGACCACTATCATCACGGCCAAAGAGATGCAAAGCAGGTATGTTGCCGAGCTGCGAAAACAAATGCGGATTTTGCTATTTATATTTGGTGTCGTGGATTGCAGTGTGGTACTTCTGATAATCTGCATATTTTATATGATAGTCAGACTCAAGCAAAAGGACATCGCGATAATAAAAAGCTATGGAGCGTCAAGCGGTTCCGTCTGTTTCATTTTTGTTGCGTTCGGATTTTGTGTAGGGGTAATCGGCTCAATTTTCGGGGCATTGTTGGGATATGTTGTTACAAAGAATATAAATGCGATTGAGGAGTGTATAAGAAAAATTTTTGGATTGAAGCTCTGGAAGAGCAGTGTTTATATGTTTAGCCAGATACCCAATGAAGTTAACTGGTCGTGGGCTTCGACTATTGTATTGACGGCTATATTAGCTGCGATTGCGGGAACGTTGATACCGGCAATTGTTGCTGCAAGGACAAAACCCGTGGACATTCTGCGTTACGAATAAGGGCGGGCAGGATCAATACGCAGCACGAAATTCGAAATACGAGTTTTTAAAAATTTGCTTATCATTTATGTATAAACTTATTTTAGCAGCACGATATTTATATAAGCGCCGAATAGCGTATTTTGCGGTGTTGGCAGTGGCCCTAAGTGTCTTTATTGTTGTTGTAGTAATGACAGTAATGACGGGGCTGGTAAGTGATTTCAAGCAGAAAAATCATCTTTTTGCGGGTGACTGTGTTGTCGGCACCGAATCATTAGTGGGATTTGTGTACTATGAAGATTTCATTAAGCTGCTCGAGCAGGAGGACATTATTGAAGGCGTTTCGCCGGTTATAAAGAGCTATGCGCTGGTAAGCCCGGAGGGTACGGAACGAAATGTCGGCGTTGAGATTATGGGTGTTGAGCCGGTCAGTTTCAGCAGGGCGACGGGCTTCGGCCAGAGCCTGTATCATCATGGAGACGATGTTTCGAAGGCATTTGAGCCGGCCTATGACCCGAATCTTGCCGGTTGTGTGATAGGTATCGACCTGGTTCTGTCGCGTGACGCGAAAGGTAGATATAGTTACGACGCCGGCCCGACCGGATTAAGTCTTGCGATAAGCTGTTTTCCATTGAATAGCAAGGGCGCTCTTGCTAAAGCAGGAGCTGGGCTGGTTAATACAAAAACTTTTCACTACAGCGATAATTCGCATAGTGGATTGGCCAGAGTGGACGGCTCACTGATTTATCTGCCTTTTGACGAGGCCCAAATGCTGTGCGGGATGGACGGGCCCTCCAAGAGGGCAAACGCTATCCATATAAAGTTTAAGCCGGATGTGAAACTTCAGGCAGGTTGTGAAAGAGTTGCATCGCTGTGGCAAAGTTTCAGCCAAGGAAAAGCCGACCAGGGGCTTGCAGATTTGCTCCAGAAGGTAACAGTGCAAAGCTGGAAAGATTACCGGCGTGCCTTTATCGCGGCAATGGAAAAGGAACAGACGATGATGACCGTGATGTTTGCACTTGTGGGGATTACAACAGTTTTCATTGTCTTTGTCGTTTCCTATATGATTATCAGCCATAAAAGTAAAGACATAGGTATCTTAAAGAGCATAGGTGTTTCAAATGCAAATGTTATGTTGTTATTTTTGGTGTTTTCTTTTTTTGTCGGACTTTTAGGTTCTGCTATAGGAGTGTTGGCAGGATGGCGTTTTCTTGTGCATATAAATGAGATAGAAGGGTGGCTTTATGATAAGTTTGGCTTTCAACCTCTGTGGGACAGAACGATTTATGCGATAGGCGATATTCCGAATATTATTGATTTGAAAGTTTTATGTGTAATAATCCTTTCGGCGATAGCTGCGTGTTTGGCAGGTGCGCTGTTGCCGTGCGGGCTGGCTGCGAAGCAAAGGCCGATAGAGACATTGCAGGTGAGCCAATTATGAGCGAATTTTTAGCCACAGAGGCCGCAGAGAATTAAAATATTGGCCACAGAGAACACAGAGGACACAGAGAAATAATTATGATGGAAATTGATAAAGGCGATTTTATATTAAAGGCCGAAGGAGTTTATAAATCTTATCGGATGGGCGCAACAGAAGTAGAGGTGCTCAAAGGTGTGGATTTTGGTGTAAAGAAAGGTGAGTTTGTATCAATAGTCGGGGCTTCGGGCAGCGGTAAAAGTACGCTGTTACATATATTAGGCGCTCTTGACAGGCCGGATAAAGGCGTTGTGGCTTATATGGGGCGGGATTTGAGCCGATATGGCGGCGGAGAATTAAACAGGTTCCGCAACAAAATGGTGGGTTTTGTTTTTCAGTTTTATCATTTATTGGACGAATTAAGTGTATTGGAAAATGTTTATCTGCCGACGATGGTTTCCAAAGGCGTGCTCGGGTGGTTTGGCTGTCGCCGAAGGGCCAGGAATCGGGCCAAAGAGCTGCTTAAACAGCTTGGTTTGGGCGAAAGGGCTGGTCATAAACCGTATCAGCTGTCCGGCGGAGAGAGACAGAGGGTTGCTATCGGCAGAGCGTTAATGAATGAGCCGAGCGTTCTTTTGGCTGATGAGCCAACAGGAAATCTTGACTCTGCGACAGGAGATGGTATTTTAGAAGCCTTTGGAACGTTGAATCGGGCCGGCCAGACTATTGTGATGGTCAGCCACGACGAACGAGTTGCGCAGAGGGCCGGGCATACGGTAATATTGGCTGATGGTAAAATTCGTCGTGCGTGAAAGATAATGGCTCATCGTAAAAAGGAATAAACGCACGATATAATGTGTGAGACGTGGAATTATGGGACTAAAAGTTTGGCTTGATAACAAACTTGTAGATGAGGCGGATGCCAGGATATCTGTTTTCGACCATGGTCTGCTTTACGGCGATGGTGTTTTTGAGGGTATTCGTATCTACAGCGGCAGGATATTTGAGCTTGAAGCACACATAAAACGGCTTTATGAATCGGCGGGTGTGATCCGGCTTGTAATCCCGATGAGTAAAGACGAACTTACGAAGACTGTTGAAAAAACTGCCGAAGCCAACGGCGTTATTGACGGCTATATTCGGCTTGTAGCTACCCGTGGAGTGGGCACTTTGGGGCTGAATCCGTTCGTTTGTGAGAATGGCAGACTGTTTATCATAGCCGACAATATTCAACTTTATCCTGAAGAGCTTTACGAGAAAGGGATGAAGGTAATTAGCGCAACGACGGTTCGCAGTCATCCACTGTCGCTTCCACCACAGGTCAAGAGCCTGAATTATCTCAATAACATCATGGCCAAGATTGAAGCCTTAGACAATAACGTGCCAGAGGCAATTATGTATAACCACGCGGGATATGTTGCCGAGGCGACGGGGGATAATGTATTTATTGTTAAAGACGGCGTGATTTATACACCGCCGGATTCCGCCGGTTTGCTGTCAGGGATAACGCGAGGTGTAGTTATCAAACTGGCGAAGGTAGAAAACCTTGAGGTGGTTGAAAAGGATCTTACGAGGTTTGATTTATATACCTGCGATGAATTTTTCCTCACGGGAACAGCCGCCGAGGTCATCGGTATCGTAGATATTGACGGCAGGGGGATCGGTGACGGCAAGCCCGGCCCTTATACCCGCCTGCTGAGAAAAAAATTCTACAAATATGCTCACGGAAAGAAGTAATGAGCGTGGGATTTGCGATTGTAACTCAACACTAATAACTTAGAGCCCCAAACGATATTTTTGTTAAGCACTATGCAGTTACCAGCACATACGGACCCTTCACATCGCTCGGAGGCACGCGCGGACGACGATTTTCCAGAAAGTATGGTTCCTTTCTTTAGACTCATTGATTTGGAATTGCGACAAATAAAGAAGCTGATTGATGAGCAGTTAGCCGAAGCACCCAAGTCGGTTAGTCGATTATTAAAAAATGTAAATATTTGCAGCGGAAAAATGATTCGGCCCGGACTTGTTATGCTGTCGTATCGCGCTGTGCGTGATGGGACATTTGCCAAGGGTTCGACCACAAAAAGCGTAAAAGATGCAGAGAGAAGCAGCCAACCGGGAAAGTCTGTGACCTCAGGGGAATCAGCGGCAGGAGAGAGTCAAAAAAGTAAAGATGATGCTCTTCGTGCTGCGGCGACTTTCGAGCTAATTCACAATGCCACCCTGTTACACGACGATGTTATAGACGGCGGTCAAAAACGAAGGGGGCTGTCTACAGTCAATAGTTTGTGGGGTAACGAATCCGCTGTGTTATTGGGTGATTTCTTATTAAGCAAGGCCTTTCGGATATGCGCCGTGTTAGGGCCGCAAATCGCTAATATCATTGCCGGTACGGCGGTTCGGGTCTGCGAGGGAGAGCTGAGGCAGGTGGCTGAGAGGCAGAATTGGCGGTTGAGTGAATCGGAATATATCGAGATAATTACCGAAAAGAGTGCCGCTCTTTTCAGCAGCTGCTGTTTGCTTGGCGGCCTTTTGGGCGGTGCAGGCGAGAAGCAGGTTCGTTCACTGGCTGATTTCGGTCTGAATACCGGTATCGCATTTCAAATTACCGATGATTTACTGGATATAATCGGCGATGAAAGCAAGACGGGCAAAACGCATGGAAGCGACATCGATAACAACAAGCTGACTTTGGCGATGATACATTTGCTAAGAGTCGTGGACGAAAAAGAAAGAAATGAAGTTATAAATTCATTTCTTGTAAATCGTGGGAGGCATTTCGAAAAGGATGCAGGATGTGATAAGGAAGGACTGGCAAAGATGTTGGGACGTTCGGGCAGTGTTGAGTATGTACACAGACGGGCGCAGGAATTCGTTGCAAAGGGGCTTGATGCATTGACAGACCTGGAAGAAAGCCAGGCTAAGAATGCGTTGATTGAGACGGCTAAATTTATCGAACAGCGGGCGCTTTAAGACTTGCCGGATAAGCTCTAAGCAAACACGGAGAAGGCCGGTTTTTCGGAACCGGTCTTCTCCGCTTAGTTAGAAACTAACCGATAGTTTTAGAACTTGTACTTCAGGCTCAAGCTGACCCAGGTTTCATCATGATCATTGACCGAATCATCCATCGATGCCTGGAAATAAAGTCCGGGACAGAAAGCAAGGTTGTTGCCGAGGTCAAAGTCTGTTGATATACCAAAGACAAAGTGCGACCAGTCGTGGTCTACACTTCCATTTCCACCTGGAGCATATGAAGCACCAACGCCATCGTTGTAGACAAGGTCTGCTGACAGATGTACAACCTGCTCGGATAATTCCGGTGTCAGCTCAGGAACGGTCAGGTCATAGCCAATTCCGAAGATATGCAGCCAGCCGCCATTGTCGTTATAAACCGATTTGCCTTCAGAAGGCCACATAGCGATAACGGTGTAGCTGGGCACGAGGCCTGCAGGGCAGAGCTTTGGCCAGGAAAGGGATACAAGGAATTCCTGGAAATCGGCAGCCTGGCCAGTAGGGCTTCCGCTTCTTGGCTCGTCCGGGTAGCCATAATATCCCCAGGCAATCTTGTAGTTGGTTGCATACGTTTCGTCTTCGTAGATTTTGTTGGCATAATACAGGAATACGTCCATTTCTTCAGTGTTTTCGAAACCACTACCCACGGCCCTTGACCAAAACAGCTTTACGCCAAAACCAGTGCCGTAAAGATCCAGGTCAAGCGAAAGCGGTTGAATCGCACTGTGGTTATTTTCGTAGACATCGAAACCTCTCCAGATATACCTGCTCATATAAGTTAGCTCGTACGTTCCGCTTAATTCGCCTTGCTGTGCCAGAGCCAGAGGTCCTACACTAAACAAGATTACAACAGTCAGTAAAATCGCTTTTTTCTTCATGCTCATCTCCTTAAAAACCTTTATCTGAACTTCCTTGCTATACGAAAACAGCTATCTTTTATAGGATGAAACGGCATACTAACCTACTAAGAAAGTTTATCGGTATATAGGTGCAAATCAAATAAAAAAAAGTTTTTTTGGCTTTTTTTACAGGCTTTGCACAGGTCGAAAAAATGTTGGCCAAGTGGGGGTAGAACACAGAGGAAATAAATTTCGACAGTTCTGCAAATCTTACATATAATATGTTCGATGAGTGATGAGAAGGACATTAACAGTCTGTTTAGCCGGCCGGAAGAGGCAAATATAAGCTCTGCGGAGCCTCTGTCGGTACGGATGAGGCCGAGAAACCTGGATGAGTTTCTCGGGCAGAGACATTTCCTTGGGCCAAACAGCCTGCTGACAAGGATGCTTGAGGCCGACAGGCTCAGCAGCCTGATATTCTACGGTCCGCCCGGGATTGGCAAGACCTCACTGGCACAAGTGATTGCGAATTATACGAAGGCCAAATTCCACTATATCAGTGCCCCTGCGGCCAGTGTGAAAGATATTCGTGAGATAATCGCAGGTGCCAAAGACAGACTGGCCGCTGCCGGGCAGCGAACCGTGCTGTTTATCGATGAAATCCACCGTTTCAACCGGGCCCAGCAGGATGTCTTGCTGGATGATGTCGAATCGGGGATTTTGATACTGATAGGGGCGACTACGGAAAATCCGTTTTTCTCGGTCAATTCACCTTTAATTTCCCGCAGTACTGTTTTTCATTTTGAACCGCTCAGCCAGGAGGACATTTTACGGCTTTTAAATACTGCTATCGCCGATACCGAGCGGGGGCTGGGTGGATTTGACATCGAGGCTGAAGAGAAGGCGCTGAAATTTCTTGCCGTTATGAGCGATGGAGATGCTCGCAGGGCTTTGACGGCACTGGAAGTGGGCGTTTTGTCGCAGGCTTCGCGGCGGGGGGCTAAGAAGATTAAATTTAACCTGAAAATTGCGAAAGAGTCGATACAACAAAAGGCAATCGCCTACGACGGCACAGGCGATACGCATTACGACCTTGCAAGCGCTTTTCAGAAGAGTATGCGCGGCAGCGACCCTGATGCCACGGTTTACTGGCTTGCCCGGATGATAGCAGGGGGTGAGGATACGCGTTTTATAGCGCGGCGGATAGCAGTTTGCGCTGCTGAAGATGTTGGAAATGCCGACCCAATGGCGACGGTTTTGGCAGCCGCTGCGGTCCAAATATCCGAGTTTGTCGGTCTGCCGGAGGCACAACTGGCACTGGCACAGTCGGCTATATACGTGGCCTGCGCTCCGAAATCAAATTCTGCGGCGTCGGCTGTCTGGAAGGCTGTGTCCGATGTGAAACGAGAGCCGACTATAGCGGTGCCGAAACATCTAAAGGATAGTCATTACCCGGCAGCGAAGAAAATAGGTTTTGGAGCAGATTACAAGTATCCACATAATTATAAGGAAGGATTTGTGGCTCAGGAGTACCTGCCGGGGACGTTACAGAAGAAATATTACGTACCTAAAGAAATCGGCTATGAAAAAAATATTAAGCGTTATTTACAAAAACTGCAAACATTGATACAAAATAGCAGTTCTGCTGATAAGAGCGCTTTTAAGAAGGATACTTAGATGGACAAAGAGCGGTTGCGTGCGAGGCTGCAAAAGTGCCTGCTTGAGATGAGCGAGGAGCAGAGGACTGAAAAGAGCCAAAAAGCCTGTAAGAACCTGGTATCGACGTCGCAGTATCAAAAAGCATCGATAATTATGATGTATCTGTCTCTGCCGCACGAAGTAGATACATCAGAGGCGGTTCTACATTGCTGGCAGCTTGGTAAAACGGTGGTGATGCCAAAGGTTTCGTGGCAGCAAAGGCATATGATACCGGTCCAGATAAACTCTCTGGAGACGAGTTTTTCAACTGAGGTTGCGGGGCTTCGAAATCCGATAACAGGTGTTCCGATGCCGATTGAAGAGATAGATTTGGTGGTGGCGCCGGCGTTGGGATTCGACAGGAAGGGCAATCGTCTTGGCCGGGGCGCATCCTTTTATGACAGGTTTTTCGCTAGCAGGCAGCTTAAAGCTTCAAGATGCGGCTTTGCTTTTGCAGAGCAAGTGGTTGACACGGTACCGGTTATCGAGCATGATGAGCCGGTGGATTTTTTGGTGACCGATAAGGAAATATTATATTTTAATCCCGATAGCCGACGTCGGGGACAAGGAGAGCAAGGTGGCTCGTAATCTATCCAATTTGTTCGGGCGGCGAAGAGGCCGGAGCCTGAGATTTGTATATGGCATTTGCGCTTTGCTGATAATAGCCGCGGTGATTAGTTTTATTTATGGTCGTCCTTTCGGTAAAAGCAAAGAAGATATTCCTTCCGGTTTAGCCAATGTCGGCGTGGAGAATAACACCAGGCCCCCGGTAGTTGTGGAACCGAAGCCGACGGAGAAAATGGTTGTGGAGCCGAAGCCGACAGTTGAAAGTATTGTAGAACCGAAGTTAGCGACAATCACACCTGAGGCTACATCAGTACCCAATCCCAAGGTGGCTGAAATTATTATCGAAACTACGGCACTGGTTAGTGGGAAACCACCCAGGATTATAGAAGCGCGCGACAAATTGAATGATGCGTTGTCAATGCCTATGAATAATGTGCAGCGAGCTTTAATTAAACAAAAGCTGTCGGAGCTTGCCGACAAGTGGCTTTTTAGCAGAACGGTTTTTCCGGCGGACAGGCTTTGCACAAATTATCAGGTCGGGGATGGTGATTTGCTGAGGACAATCGGTAATGAAAATAAAGTTCCCTGGGAGATTCTTCAGGAGGTTAACAGAATCAGTCGTCCTGAGCTGCTGAAGTCAGGAGAGATGATAAAAGTCATTCATGGCCCGTTCCATGCCAAGGTATATCGTTCGACTTTCACGATGGATATATATCTTCAAAATACTTTCGTGTGTAGTTTTGGTGTTGGTCTTGGCCAGGAGGGCAAGGAGACGCCTACAGGACTTTGGAGCGTTAAGCAGGGAGGCAAGATGATAAAGCCGCCCTGGTCTGACCCGGAAACGCGTAAGCTTCTGAACTACGGCGACCCCGGCTATGCATTAGGCTCAAGGTGGATAGCACTGGATGGTCTCAGGGGAGAAGCGAAAGACAGAACGGGATTTGGTATCCACGGAACCATCGAGCCGGAAACAATCGGTACGAAAAGTTCAAAAGGATGTATCCGTCTGCATAATGGTGATGTGATAAAGGTCTACAGTTTATTGACTGAGGTCCATTCTCTGGTGAAAGTTGTGGACTAAAATCAGAGGGTATTCTTTGGCTGTATCAATGAAACAAAGGATGGTTTCGAGCGGCCGAGGCTCTTTAGAAGTAAGACGTACCGGACGCCAGTTGGATTATCTAAAGGGACTTCTAACCGGACGAAGGGGGAGTGTGGCATTTTGGGCGTGGATTGGCTCAATAGCTGTGCATCTGGTAGTATTTACGGCGTTTGGTTTTATCAAATTCTCACAGTCAGAAACTCAACTGCAGGAACTCCCGATACCGACGGCTAAAGTGAGCAGGGTTAAGAGGCTCATCGAGGCTTCCCCGATAATCCCTAAGCCGAAGATAAAAAAGCCCATCGGGGCGGAGCCTGCAGGGAGGATGGATGCGTCGGTGGTAAAGCTGTCTGTGGGGCGGATTTTTGGGGCGGCAAAGCCGGACAACCAGATGGGAGACCTGGCAAAACCTTCTGCTTCACAGAGTGTTTATGCTTTGCCGAACAGTAAGATTTTGCCGAATAAGATTGAATTTTTCGGCAGTTTCACAGACCAGCGTAAAGCCTGCTATCTTGTAGATTGTTCAGGGAGTATGCAGGGGGTGTTCGGCCGTGTTCAGAAAAAGCTTAAGGAATCGATTAGGGATTTGCAGGCAGACCAGTATTTTTACATTATTTTTTTCGGGGGGGACAGGCTGTTTGAAACCGGGGGCGGACGGTTGGTACGAGCGGGAGAGGAGTCGAAGTCCGCTGCGTATGAATTTATCGATTCTATTCGTCCGGCCGGTCGAACTAACGCTCCGGCGGCGTTGGAGCGGGCCGTACAAATTCGTGATGGGGCGGGAGCAGGCCCATCGGTTATATATTTTCTCACCGACGGCTTTGAATTGACAAATGAGAGTGCGCAGGAATTTTCGAGAAAAGTGGCAGGCCTGCGGAAACGATTTGCACCGACAACGAAAATCAATACGATTGGGTTTTGGCCGCAGCTCAGCGACCGTCGGATGCTGGAGACGATGGCAGAACAAAGCGGCGGAGAATGTGTCTTTATCGGCGATGGTGACGAAAAATCAAAAACAGCCACAAAACAGCACAAAAGGAAATAGAAATAGAGATTGCTTCGTCCCGACAAGTCGGGACTCGCAATGACATAATACGACATACGACATACGACATACGATATACGATATACGAAAGACAAGGATGCGTAAGAGCTTTTTGTTAAAGGTTATTTTTTTAGTTATTGCATTAGCGGGTGTATCAACGGTCATATTTGTTACGATGCGCGGCAGCTTCGAGACTGATGCAGGCGGGGCGGGGCAGTCGCAGACGTTTTTTGGGCAATTCGTTATAGCCGGGGGTCCTATTGTTTGGTTTGTACTTTTACCGATGTCATTTATTACAGTTTATTTGGCGGTCGAGCACAGCCTTACTATTCGCCGCAAAAAACTTGTGCCGGTCGGTATAGGCGGCAGGATTGTCGCCATAATACGTCAGTACGGCCCCGGACAATTGGTATCACGAATATCCGGCCAAAATGATATTGTAAGTGTCGCAGCGGTGAAGGCTCTCGAGCAGGGCAGGGGCGATTGGTTCCGAATGCGCAGTGTGCTCGATGAGTCTTTTCAGGAACAGGCGTGGGGGTATATGCGCAGGATTGAGTGGATTAATTTGATTGGCAACGTTTCGCCGATGGTCGGGCTGTTCGGTACGGTTTTCGGGATGATAAAGCTGTTCAATGCCATAGTGATGGCCGGTGGTCAGCCGCGGCCGGCGCAGTTGGCCGAGGGGATATCGGTTGCACTGGTAACAACCTTCTGGGGGCTTTTCATTGCGATACCGGCTTTGGCTATACACGGTGTTTTTCACAACCGGATTGAGACGCTTGTAAACGACGCTGTAGTTGAAGCTGAGAATATTGTGCCTGAGATAAGGCGGAGCCTGATAAAGCGAAAACAACAGGCGCCAGTCCAGCCTGTGGGAACGCCGAAACAGCCGATTCGCGAGCTGAAGGCGAAGCCGGTCGGGACATCGGTTGAGACGCTGCGGCCACAAAAATAGGATGAGAAAAAATGTTTGTGCTCCAGAGAGATACCAACCAATTTCGCAGTTCGATGAGGTCGGGTTCGTTTAATATGACCCCGCTTATCGATATTGTGTTTTTGCTTATTATATTTTTTTTAGTGGTATGTCAATTTATCGAGGCCGAGAATTTTCCGGTATCCGTTCCGGACGACTGCGAGTCTGCCCGGAACGGCTTCGATACAGGGTCGGCCGTTACGACCGTTACCATTATGAAAACAGATGGGGGAAGCAGTGTGTTTGCGGTCGGCTCGGAAAAAATCCCGGCATCCGAAGGCTCGGTTTTAACAAAACAAATTGCCCGGCTGGTGGATTTTAGTTTGGAGAATTTTCCGTCCGAGCGCAGGCTCGTTACCTTGCGTGTCGACAGGGATGTTTGTTTTTCTGAGGCTCAATACGCGCTTGCTGCTATTGCACAAAGCAGTGCGACAGATATCCAGTTAGCAGTCTTGAGGAACAAGGGGGTTGGCTTGGAATAGATTGTGTTGCTGCTCAATCAGGCCATTTGTGTACGGATTCGGATTTGGATTTGGCCTATTAAATTTTGTTTCAACATTATGTATCTTGACGTCTATCAGGAAAATCCTAAAACGAAGTTTGTATAGAGTCCTTGATATTTTTCTTCCTGCGGTTTTGTTGTTGTATGCTTAGGGTATTTCGTTCCCAAAATACACTGCTATGGTAGCCTTGAACGGTCGTATCAAGCTCGGCCAAATAAAGGCGTTTTGCCGCGAGCAGGCAGTATTCTTTTTCGATTTCGATTCCGAGGAATCTTCGGTTTAGTTTCTTGGCTGTTACAATGCTGCTGCCGACACCCATAAATGGGTCAAAAACGAAATCGTTTTCATTTGTACTTGCCAGGATTAATTTCGCCAATAGTTTTTCAGGCTTTTGAGTAGGATGGTCCGTATTTTCCGGCATCGACCAGAAGGGTACTGTTATGTCGTTCCACAAATTTGACGGATGTGTCAGGCGAAATTGGCCGTCAGACGAATCTTGCCAATCTTTTGGTTCACCATTTGTGTCGGTATATGGTGCGAGGACTCTGCGCTTTAATTTTACCTCAGACACATTGAATATATAGTCATCTGAAACAGTGGCGAACCAAATGTCTTCCGAAGCATTTTTCCAGTTTATTTTTGAACCTCTGCCCTTTTCTCTCTCCCAGGTAATTCGATTACGAACTTTCAGATATTTTTCCAAGACAAGATGAACTGCTGTTGATGAGTACCATTCTGAGCATACATAGACCGACGAATTGTTCTTGAGTGTCGGCAGCAACTTAACCAGCAAGCTTTCGAACCAATCAGCATATTTGTGGATACTCTTTTTTCTAAAGGTAGTAGAGTTGAATGTTTTGGTAAGATTGTAAGGTGGGTCTAATATCAGTAGGTCAACAAAACTGTTTGGCAGAGAATCAAGGACTTGATAAATGTCCTGGTTTACTATTCTATTCTCAATGGTATTTATTTCGACAGGTTCGGAAATCTGCGTTAAGTCCATGCTATAGCGCTGTCTTTCTGTTTCGCTAATGGTTATCGTTCTATTTCTATTCGCACGGACCTTATTCATGCCGCCCTCTTTTTATGCCGGTTCTTTTTTTGCTCTTTTTTTTGCGGTGAACAGGTCTGCTTTGCCTTCGACAATATCGCGGGTAATTACATATTTTGAATCTTTCGGCTCTTCCGGCAGGTGATACATCAAATCAACCATCAGCTCTTCGGCAATTGCGCGCAAAGCCCTTGCGCCGGTGTCACGTTTTAGCGCTTTTTGTGCCAGTGCATGCAAGGCTCCCTCGGTAAACTCAAGCTGGGCATCTTCCATTTCGAAGAATTTTTGATACTGCTTCTGCAGCGCGTTTTTCGGCTTGGTCAGTATGTCTATAAGCGCATTTTCATCGAGAGCTGAGAGGGTGGTAATTACGGGGAGCCTGCCGACCATTTCAGGAATCATACCATACTCGATGATGTCTTCAGGTATGACCTGGCTGATTACATTGCTGTACTCGGTTTTTTCATCGGTTCGGCCGGCCAGTTCCGAATCGAAGCCGATCATTTTTTTGCCGAGTCGTTTCTTGATAATATTATCCAGGCCTACGAAAGTACCGCCACATATAAAAAGTATCTGCGTAGTGTCAATCTGTATGTAGGATTGTTCCGGGTGTTTTCTTCCACCCTGCGGCGGGACGTTGGCGGTAGTTCCTTCGAGCATTTTTAACAGGGCCTGCTGAACGCCTTCGCCGGAGACGTCACGTGTAATCGAGATGTTTTGGGTGGTTTTGCCGACCTTATCTATTTCATCGATGTAGACGATTCCCCGCTGTGCAGCTTCTATGTCGAAGTCGGCGGTCTGCAGCAGCCGCAGCAGGAAGTTTTCGACGTCTTCGCCGACGTATCCGGCTTCAGTAACTGTAGTTGCATCGCATATTGCGAATGGGACCTGCAGTTTGCGTGCGAGAGTTCGTGCGAGCAGTGTTTTACCGGAGCCGGTCGGGCCGATTAAGAGGACGTTGGATTTGTCTATTTCGACGTCAGTATCGTCACTATCAGTGTGAAGCAGCCGTTTATAATGGTTGTGTACGGCAACAGAGAGATATTTTTTAGCGTGTTCCTGGCTTATTACATATTGGTCGAGATATTCTTTTATTTCTCTGGGCTTGGGAATTTCTTTGAGGGAGACCGTTTGCCTGCCGAGATGTTTGCGGTCCTGCCGGATGATGTTGTGGCACAGTTCGACACATTCCGGACAGATAAAGATATTGTTTGGGCCCTCAATGAATGGCTCATACTGACTTCCCGCCCGCCCGCAGAAGCTGCAGATAGCTTTGTTTTTTTTGCTTTTCGAGTTTTTGGCCATTATTCTGTTCCTATTCAAAAGTAAATAAGAATTCCTGCATTTTACATATTATAGTTTATCTCAGCTATTTGTACAAAGTTTAATTACTGATCTCAACATCCTGTTTCATAACGGATTTTGGTAGTGAGGGGCAGCGGAAGAAAAAATTCCCCGATATTTTCGGGCGTATTGTCTCAGCGGACGGCGACTGAGCAATCCCGGGGTAAATCGAGGACAAAATCGGTTGTTTCGGAGAAATAAAATGTTTGCAGAATTTATTTTTCGGCAATAGAATATGGGTTTGTGCCTATTTTTTGAAAGGATTAATCAATGAAGTATGACGTAGCTGATTTGTCTTTGGCGTCTGAGGGTAAGAGGCGGATTTTGTGGGCTGATAATGATATGCCGGCTTTGGCTTCGATTCGCAAGCGATTTGCGGAGAAAAAGCCATTAAGAGGCAAGAACGTTTCGGCTTGTTTGCATATCACCGCGGAGACGGCTAATCTTGCAAGGACACTGAAGACAGGCGGAGCGAATGTTGTTCTTTGTGCATCCAATCCGCTGAGTACCCAGGATGATGTTGCCGCATCGCTTGTGGAAGATTTTAAGATAGCTGTGTTTGCGATATGCGGGGAAAATCGTGCCACATATTACAAACACATCAACGCAGCAATCGACCATAAGCCGGTTATTACATTTGACGACGGTGCTGATTTGGTCAATGAGCTTCATACCCGCAGAAAGAAAGAAGCCCACCGGATTATTGCGAGTATGGAAGAGACCACAACGGGTGTGATTCGTCTGCGGGCGATGGCAAACGCGGGCAAGTTAAAGTTTCCGGTTATTGCAGTAAACGATGCTGCGACCAAGCACCTGTTCGACAATCGCTATGGCACGGGCCAGTCCACGGTTGACGGTATTATTCGGGCGACCGATTTTCTGATGGCCGGTAAAAAGGTTGTTGCGGCAGGGTACGGCTGGTGCGGACGAGGCTTTGCTATGCGAGCAAGAGGAATGGGAGCTATTGTTATCATTACCGAAATTGACGCAATCAAGGCGCTTGAGGCGGCTATGGACGGATTTGCGGTTATGCCAATGGCGCAGGCGGCAAAGGTCGGTGAGCTGTTCGTGACGCTGACGGGCAATAAAAACGTTATACGGGCCGAGCATTTTCGTGCGATGAAGGACAGAGCCGTTGTTGCCAACAGCGGGCATTTCAATGTTGAATTAGACATACCGGCATTGAAGAAACTCAGCAAGAAATTAAACCGTAATGTGCGGAATCACGTCGACGAGTATATTCTAAAGAACAATAAGCGAATTTACCTGCTGGCCGAAGGACGATTGATTAACCTTGCGGCGGCAGAGGGGCATCCTGCAAGTGTGATGGATATGAGCTTTGCGACGCAGGCGTTAGAAGCTGAGTACGTGATGAAAAAACAGGGCAGGCTTGCCGTTGCAGTTCACGATGTTCCTGTTGAGATAGAGCGGCAGGTAAGCAATCTCAAACTGAAGTCGATGTCGATTGAGATAGACAAACTTACGGCCGAACAAATTGATTATCTTGCCAGCAGTGGTGAGGGGACATAGGTCGAAGCTCATTACCCGGTCCTCGGATGACAAACCGAGAATCGGGTCTCGAAGGTATGCTTATGGATAATGAGCAGATGGGAAAGAAGCCCAAAGCGGTTTCCAAGTCTTTTATGGCCGTTGGTCCTACACTGCACTACAGCCATGAAAATGTTTTGGGGTGCTGGCTGCTTGCAGTTGCGGCCTTTAGTGTGAGCTGCCTTTTCTGGTCAAAAATAGTGACCGGTACATTCTGGTCTTTTGATTTCAACACACTCGGTTCTTCAGAATTTTGGAGTCTGGGTAAGCCTATTATAACCGGTGCAAGCAGAGGCGTGAGCATCTTTGAGTATCCCTGGCAGATTCTTGTTGTAGGTCTGCTGATGGGTATTTTGGCGGTTGTGCCTGTGTTGATATCGCAGCTTATGTGCTTTAGCTACAGTTTACCTCTTATATTGGCGGTGTTTTTTTTTGCTGAT
Source organism: uncultured Pirellulales bacterium (assembly GCA_964451425.1). Lineage (GTDB taxonomy): Bacteria > Planctomycetota > Phycisphaerae > Sedimentisphaerales > Anaerobacaceae > CS2-K091. The sequence continues at coordinate 14,349 of CAYVIT010000012.1, read as the reverse complement.
TTACCGGGTTTTGCGATTTGTCTTTTAGTCAGTTGCGTAGCGGCGGCGTGCCGCCCACTTCGTTTTCGCTCCCGTATTATCGCGGTAGCGTTATGCACGGCGCCTCAGCTTATTTACTGGGGATACTTTGGCGGAGCCTGGAAGTTAGAACCTATTAAGCTGGGATGTTCTTTTGCGCCCTGGATTTGTGCCTGGCTAATTGGTTTGTCAATAGCAGGACTGGTTATTGGTATAGGTCATTATACTCGTTATCGGCCGGGCCTTGTCTGGGTATTTACAACTGTATTTCTTTTGTTGGCTATTGTGACTTTTGAGACGAGGATAGGCTTTGACGAGCTGGACTATCAACTTTATGTTGCTAAGGATAATCCGGAACAGGCGATTGAATTTCACGAGCACAATATTACAGAAGCTTTAGACAATACGCTTACCGACCCTTCTGTTCAAAAATACCTGGCGGGTTTCTTTTACCCAACCGACCCGATACAACGACGTGCGGAGTTGAAACGGGAAATCCAGACTCAGCTAAGTTATGACCGCTGGCCGAGCTGGTTTATAGTACCTGAAGAGCTGGATTTTCCAACCAGGAAACGAGAGCTTTTGGGGCAATACGACTCATTTATATCTCGGCGTTCTCAAAGCCCCCGGATGCCTATAGCCCTTTACTATAAGGCACTTCTGAGTGAGTATCGGCCGGTCTACAATATCCTTGGCCAAAAAGAAATTCTGAGTTTTTATAACGATTATCCGCATCGAGATTCTTTGCTTATATGGCATCGTCTTTATGAGCAGTTTCCTGCGAGTAGTGAGTCGCTTGAAGCTCGATGGCGGATTGCAAAGGACTGGGCCGGCAGGGGGGAATTTGAACAGGCACAAAAACTGCTTGCGGAGACGCAAAACAAGCTTGGCGAGCGTCTGAAACTATCCGAGGAAGAACAGCCGCAAGCTCAGACGTTTTTCAGTCCCTTTCGTCCTCTGGCTGATTCGGCAATGACGGATTCTAAATTGGCAGAGCTGCAAAGAAAAGTGAATCAGCTGCTTGTTTTGATTGGTTCTGAAAACCGAGTCGGCGGAGCGGACGCAGAGAACCGCCTCGCCAGATTTGTTATGTTAAATCCTCACGCCCCGGATTATTCCTGGCACCTTGAAGAATTGTTGAAACAGATGGGTGATAAGGACCCCCTTCGTGACAATATTATGCTGGCAAAGACAAAACTCGTTGCTGACGAGCAGTTGCGCGCCGAAAAGTTGGCCCAGACACATCGGGAATTTCAGAATGCCGATGGTGGAATGGAGGCGTTATACGAACTCGGGTTTTTGAAGAGACGACGGTGGAGCCAGCAGGATAACTCAAACATAGAGCTGAAGAAGAAGCTGTTGGTCGAGACAAGGGCAACTCTGACGAGTTTCATCAGCTTGTATCCGGACAGCGTTTTTACAGAGCAGGTCAAAAAGATTCTGAATGACCTTCCTGAGGTTGAGTAGATTTCAAGCGGTCATTGAGGCGGGATAGGGGTTGACATTTCAGCGAATTATGTTACTATAATAGTATAATTTATTTTACGCTTTCTGTGCGTTTTTATCACGAAATTCGGTTAAACTGAAGAGGTGGGAGCTTCTGATATGTCAATATCTTCCGGTTCAAATACGAATAAGATTCTGCTAATAGGCGATGTGAGCAGGGCATTTTTAGATGTTGGCTCTATCAGTACACAGGGCTGGGAGGTTTACAGGAATGTGGCTGATGGAGTTGAGGCGGCGTCGAAGAACAGCTTTGCGGCAATCGGTCTTGTAATGTCCGGATTGTCCTCTGAATTAAGCTTTACTCTTAAAAGCCTAAGAGAGGTTAACGCCGGAGCGAAAATTATTCTTCTGTCGCAGATGTTGGAGGAGCCAATAGCGATACAATTTGTTGAAGCGCCCTCCAATCGCGCAGCGGCTGCGGATGATTATTTGATTTGCCCGCTCCGGACTGAACGGCTTTATGAATATATAATGTCGCCTGAGGGGAAACCGGTCGGCCCAACGACGACACGAATTACCGTTGATGCTGCGATTGAGAGGAAAATAAGACATCTTGAAAAGCTGGCTACGGAGGATGACCTGACGGGTCTGAAGAACAGAAGGTATATATGGGAGTTTTCGAGACAAATTATCGAGCATGCCAGGAGAGAAAACGGTCGGGTGACATTGCTTATTTTTGATATTGATAACTTCAAACATTACAACGATGTTTACGGCCATTCGGCAGGGGATGAGATTCTAAGGCAGGCCGCAGTTCTGATGCGTCGCTGCTGCCGTGGGCACGACGTTGTCGGCAGGATAGGAGGGGATGAGTTTGCGGTTGTTTTCTGGGATGAGCCACTGGCTAAATTGGCTGAGACGTCTGCTGATGGCGGGGAGAGGCGTTCGGCGATGGCGCAACACCCAAAAGAGGTAATATTTGTAGCAAAGCGGTTCCAGAAAGAATTAGAAAAAGCTGAATTTCATTTGTTAGGACCGGAAGGCAAAGGGGTGCTGACAATAAGTGGCGGCCTGGCGAGCCTGGGCGACGGTTGTTCAACAGTGCAGGAGCTTTTTGAGCAGACAGACCAAGCACTGCTGGAGGCAAAACGCAGCGGCAAAAACAGAATCTATCTTGTCGGCAGGCCTGACGGTAATATCGCTGATGTTGTGTAATTTTAGTAATCCCCTAATTTACGTGGCCCAAACAAGTGAGACGGATATAGACGGTGAGCCCCGCTTAGTGGGCGGCCGGCACGATTCGGTATTAGATGAACGGCAACAGCAGGCAGGGTTTAGGCCTGAATAATCGAGGTTTTTTCGACAATAAACCTTTGACTAAACCGGCGAAGATGGTAGAATGTACGCGATTCAGCAGTTTTTGTGACAAGTACTTAACAGGAAAGGGTTGTAAATATGTATAAAAAGCTGATAAAAGCGTTCCCTGCAGCAAGTGCTGTGGCGGCGGCCTCCGGGAGGGCCGGTGCCGCAGAGAAACAAGCTGTGGATGGATTGATTGCCAAGCTCAGGGATAAAAGTGACAAGGTTCGAGCAGAGGGATTGCTCAGCGCCGTTGAGGTAGGTGCACCAGCGGTAAAGCCTTTGGCTAAGGTGATGGAAGATGATGACATCGAAGTTGTGCGGGCGGGCAAGCGTGCATTGTGGAAGATTGTCCGAAATGTTGGCCGTCCCGGCGCCGGCAACGAGAAAAAGGCGGTCGTTGCAAAGTTAGTAGGGCTGTTAGGCGAGAAGCAGTCAGCGTTGGTCCGACGCGAAGCGCTCTGGATGCTGTCCGAGATAGGGGGCGATGAAACTGTGGAGCCGGTTGCCGCCCTGTTATCAGATGAGGAAGTTCGTGAGGACGCCCGGATGGTGCTGCAGCGTATTCCAGGCAGACAGTCACTGGAGGCGCTCAAAGACGGATTGAAAAACGCACCTATGGACTTCAGGCCCAACATCGCGCAGTCACTGCGGCAGCGCGGTTTAATGGTTCGCAGGCCGGCCTCTGTAAAACTTGTACCGACAAAAAAGACGAATGTCAAGCCATTGAAGGATGAGGGTACTTAAAAGGAGCGCTTTTTTGTACCTTATTTAATATTGCAGAATTAAAGCATAAAGGTGATAAGACTATGAAACGAACGAAGCAACTCAACAGGCGTGAATTTTTAGCTGGTGCCGCTACAAGTGCGGCGGCATTAAGTTTTCCATACCTGGTTCCGTCCAGTGCGCTGGCGGCGCGGGGCAGGGCCGGGGCGAATGAGCGATTGACAATGGCCCATATTGGTGTCGGCGGGATGGGCGGGTACCACCTCCAAGATATGGTAAAAAGGCGCGACAGAGGCGAGGTTAATATTGCGGCGGTCTGCGATGCGGATGAGAACCGGCTGGCTAACGCCGTCAAAACTGCAGGTAAGGGCGTGCAGCCCTATCGTGATTACCGTTACATCCTCCAGCGCAAAGACATCGACGCGGTCGTCATCGCGACGCCGGACCACTGGCATGGTGTTCAGATGGTCCACGCGGCTGAATGCGGCAAGCACGTTTATGTGGAGAAGCCGGCCTGCTGCACAATCGAGGAAGGCAAGGCGATGGTTGCAGCGGCCAGGGAGAACAAGATATCGGTTCAGGTCGGCTCGCAGGGGCGTTCCCAGCCGGAAGCTTATCTGGCTCATCGATACCTCGTCAACGGTAATATTGGCCACATCAGCCGCGTCGATTGCTTTCACTATCCCAGTCCCGCGGACAATAATCCGGTTCCGGATAGTGACCCGCCGCCGGAGCTTGACTGGGACCTGTGGTTAGGGCCGCTTCGCTGGCGGCAATATAACAAGAGATATTGTCATGGCGTGTTTCGATGGATAATGGAATCAGGCGGTGGGCAGATCCGCGACCGCGGCGCCCACGTGATGAGTTGTGCGATGTGGTGGATGGGCGCCGATGGAACAGGTCCGGTTTCTATTGAGGCGACGGGTACTGCACCGACAAAGGGCCTGTGGGACAGTGCTATATTAATGAATGTGACCTATACCTTCAAGAATCCCGATTGGACGTTGACCTGGACGCAAATGCCCAATGATAAACTTCCGTCTGCGGAAAAGAGGACCGGGAAGGAACCGGGAGGCAAAATTAGCCGTCCTGGTTACGGTGCCATCTACCGCGGCGACAAGGGCGAGTTCATCCACTGGGGCGGCGACGGCGGTACGTGGGCCGAGAAGAAGGCTCGCGAATGGAAGCCGCCTGTCGGCGCAGAGGATGTGTATAAAAGCCCCGGCCACAAGGAGGACTGGTTCAAGGGTATCAAGACGGGCGCCAAGACCATTATGAACATCGAAGCCGCAGTCGGCGTGGCGAACCTTTGTGTGTTGGGTAACCTCTCCTTCATCTGTGGCCGAAAACTTCGCTGGGACCCGGTCAAGCAGGAGATAGTCGGTGACGAGCAGGCACGGCGAATGATGGGCCGACCGCAACGGCATCCCTATCATCTGTAGAGAGTCCCGCGGTTTCTTATTGTAAACATAATACGGCTCACCTGGTGTTTATGCGATATTCGTACATTGTGTATCCGACCTGGCGGCAGGCCTTTATTGTTTCGGGGTAAGGTTTGTCGCAGATATCGATGAAGCCTATCTGGTAGTTCTCACCGTCACCGCGGCCGGTCGTGGCCTGGTCCTTGTACTGGAACCAGTGTGTGCCGACAATATACGGATTGCGGAGAGCCCCCTGGACGTAGCTTTTGTATTTATCTGCGCGGTCCTGCTGGTTGGTGGTTTTTTTTAATCCTGTGTGGAACATGCCGCGGTCCAGTGCACCGAAATGGAACTCACCTATGATTACCGGCATGTCGATGCCGTCCGGCAGTCGGTGATTTTCTACGCTGTAACTATAACGGTTGTAGCTGACGATGTCGCAGAATTTTGTTGCAGCGCGGGCGGCAAGGTCATTTACCCATGCGAAGCGGCAGCCCATATATAGCTGGTTCGGTGCGATTTTTTTGACCTCCTCGCGGATGGTCTTGAAGTAGGTTTCGGCGATTTTGGTGTAGAACGCGGTTAAATCATCGCGGGCCTTCTTTTTGTCCGGCGCTTTGTTGGATTGCAACAGGGCGTCCCATGTTTTGTGATTCGTTCCCCAGGCGTTGTTCAACTTGTCTATCGATTTGTACTTTGCCTTTAGGTTTTCGACGAACACTTTTTTGGCGGGCTGGTCTGGCGGCGAGGTAAGAGCGGCTGCGGCAAGGGAGGTCTCGTCACCCCAGGAAAGCTCATTGTGTACGAAGTAGCCGACGCACCATGGGTCTCCGGAGGACGTATCTTTTTCCCTTTCCAATCGCCGGCGCAGCGCCTGGCGGAAGCTCGGGTCAAAGACATCAAAGAACTTTCCCCAGTATCCTTGCGAGCCTTCCAGGTTCCTGGCACTGTAGCTGATTGTTGCTACGTAAGGTGTTTTTCGCATCAAATAGATTTTGGAGTCCGACCAGTTTGCGATGGTGTTGAGGCCCCAGCTTTTCAGCCGCCGGTGTGTAATATCGGCGAATTTCTGCTGCCAATCCGGGCCATATTTCCGCAGGAAGTTTGCCTGGCTGAAGTCGTATGTTCTGTACGGCGAATGGTCTTTGTAATAGCCGTGCGGTGCCCAGCCTCCTCTTCCATAGAATGTCGAAAACAACGAGTCGTTTTTGGGCAGGTTGCGATAGTAATGCTCGCGGTCGGTGATTGGTGTGGCGTTTGCGCTGCGGACGCAGTCAATTCCATGCGACCAGAATAAACGGCCTTCCGGATCGACGAGCCACCACTTGTCTTTGTATTTTTGTACTCGGAAGAAGCCGGTCGCTTTGAGCTTCGGCCCGGCGGTCCAGCCGCCATATTTATTACGGTTGGGCGGGGTGGGATTGGCGTCGAGATGCTTTTCCTCAATTTTGCCGTGTGCGATTAGCTCCTCTTGAGAATGTGTTTTGCCGGGCCAATCCTTGTGGATGAACTGGCCGAATTCGTCAATGAAGGGGAAGAAAGTTGCTGTATCCATCATTTTGACATGGCCGCCGGCACGGATATTGTCAATCTCGAAAACGTGCTTGTCGCCAGGCTTAGTAACGAAAACAATCAGCTGGGTGATATTTGAGGCATCGAGCTTGCCTTGTTGAGCAGGTCCTTGGCGCATACCAATCAATTCAACCGGTTCGGAGAGCTGATATGTGGTGGGATAGAGACGTACCGTCAGTGTTTCTGATTTATCCGGATTAAGAGTGATACTATCGGTTACGCAGTTATTGCTGCCATCGGCACCGGGATTATCAACCCGGCAGTAGACCGTAACCGGTTTGGTATCGGTGTTTTTGATATCGACGGTAATATATTCGTATTTTGATAAGTCCCACTTGCCTGCCGGCGTTTTGAGTGTGATGCCGGGCCAATTCTGTTTAGTGCCTGTTTCGATGCGCAGCGCGCCGTCTTGCGAAAGGTTTACTTTGGCATCGTTGGTTATAATTGAGCTGATATTAAAGCCCTTGTCAAAACTGAATAGAGTGAGTGATTGAGCTTGCTCCTCGGCGTGCAGGGGAAGAGTCGCCGCAAGAAGCCAAAGTGAAATAAACGCAATAAAAGCTATGGTAGAGTTAGTTTTATTCATTATCTTCTCCTTGTATTACTTTGATAAGCGGTTCGGCTCGACCGATCTCGCCGAAGTTCTCGTCAAAAGGTACCACATAGTTTGATATTTCGGAGCCATTTGTAGAACGCCTTGGCCATTCTGGTAGGAGACCGGTACTTGATGCTGAGGCAAACCATCAGGGCCAAGAGCCTGACAAGTCCATCGACCCTTTGGTAAGGCCAAAGTTCCCTGAACCGGCTCAATCCGGACGGGTGGGCCGCCCCAGTTTCGGCCGACAGTCCGGCGGTCCTCGGAAAATTTCATACCGGTATTCTCGCACCTGCCACAGGCAGTGATTAAAATTTTTCCACTTTTGTTCAGCGGTCTTTTATCCAGCGGTGTTATCGTCACTGCAGCGAATTCCGGCTTAGTAAGAGAAAGCTCACCGTTGGTTGCTTTCTCGAACCTTTCAGCATGACCGGTAGAGACCCATGCGCCCTGGCTGCTTACTGAATATAAACCCTTACCATTTTCAGCAGACCAGTCGAGTTTTGATGTCTCGTCAACACCTCCCTGCCCGCCGTAGCCGGCAATCGCTGATACTATCTGCTTTTTCAGTAAATCCTGCCAGGTGATTTTCGCCTGTTCAGTTAGGAGAGCAAACATATTCCGGTCGTATTTGAGGTGCAGCTTTGCAAGGTCTGTAACAATATCTATAGTTTTAGTTAATGAAACACAGGAAAATTCATTCAGTTGAGCAATGCCGGTGTTGGGTGGTCCGGCATCGCGGAAGATAGCAGCGCCGGCTCGCATAAAGCCCCACTTTGCGGGATTGGTGTCAATGTCGAAATAGCTGTTCAGGTTTTCTCGATACCAGCCGTCCGAGCTGTGACTATATGTATAAAGCCAAACACCGTCCCAGTCCTGGGCGGCGGCAAAAGATGCCAACATAGGGACACACTCGGCCTGTGAATCGAGGGGGGCAGGGTGATTGTACTCGCTGACAGTGAAGGGCTTGCCGAGGAGACGTTCAGCGGCCAGGCGAAATAGAGTGGCCTCGGCGGGGTAGTCGGTCATCGGTTTCTGGTCGATTAGCCAGTTGCCGCTGTCCCACGGCCTGCCCGGAAAGCGGGGATGCTGCCAGTAGGCGTGGGCGTCGATGAAGTCCATATCACTCTGGGCGTAGAGTCCGAGCGGCCCAAAGACAATCGTGCCGGTTACCAGCGTCTTGCAGCCGAGGTCATTTTTGATAAAGTTTCGCATTCCATCGAAGTAGGCCTTTTCCGTCTCGGCCAGAAATCGCATTCGGTCAAGTGTGCGGGTGGGTGTTTCGCTGTCGGCATAAAGAGCAACGGTGACGGCTTTGATTGACTCACCTTTATTTAGCCCCACCCGTCCGCCGGGCCGAAACTCGACATTGGCAAGGTATATCGGAATGTTGTTTGCGCCGAATGAAAAGCTCAAACGTGTATTGTCGTCATCGGTTTTTGCAACAAAGCCGTATCGGAAGGTCTTCCAATTGCCGGTCAGTTCCACCTGCTGTGATAGGCCGAGATTGTCCCAGGGGCTATGGGCCTGGGAGAGGCCGCAGCCGATTCGGCGCGGCTTATCAGCAGCGGCGTTAAAAATAACTGTGTAGTACTTGCCGGCCTCGACAGCGAAGCCTGCCTGGTTGAGCTGCAGGTGCCATTCAGTGTCATCAGCCTTATCGATATCAATTCGCAGCGATTCCTTGTCCTTATAGCGAGTGCGTGACAGTGATGCTTTGCAGTCTGAATGTTGTTCGAGATTCCAGTTCTGTGGTGCACTTCTGCCGGCTTCGATTGTCTGGAAGTTACTGTTGACAAGTATGTTTTTCCCAAGTTCTTCAGCGCCTTCGGACCAGGTCTTACGCAGTTTTTCGTCCGAGCCGTAGCGTTTTTGTAACCAGGTATTGAATTTGCCCTGCAGAATATCGGCATAGTAGGACGGAAGCGTCCGCAGCGTCTGTTCGCTGCCCCACATAAAGAGGCTGTTTTCATTTGTGATTTCGACGATGGCCACAGCGGGGTCGTCGGCGTAGCGGAGCTTGCGATATTGGTTGACGTGGGTAAGCAGCTCGCGGGCATATTGTTTCTGAGCATCGATGAGTGCGGGCGTGAAGATGTTGAACATTTTGTCGTATTCGCGATTGGCTTTAGGCAGATTGAGATACTGGCTGTGTGCCCGGCCTACGTGGAGATTGATATCGACATAGATACCTCGGCGGGCAAGCTGGTTGATAAAAAAGTCTAATCTGTCCAGTGCTTCGGGAGCGATTGTTTTGCCGTCTTTGGAGTTCCAAAGCCCGCGGGGCCAGCGAGCGGAGTCCATGTGGTGACATCGGACGGCGTTGACGCCGGCTTCGGCCAGTCGGGCGGCAATATGTGGGGCATCTTCGTGGGTGGGAAAGTTGGCCCCGAAGGACAGGTTGACGCCCCAGAGACGAACGCGGTTCTTGCCGCTATAGAAGTGGCTGGAGTGGGCAGCGAGACGGTCGCTGTTGGTCTTGATTGGCTGTGAGGCCGGATACGCTATCAGCGAGTCAGGATTCGGCCGAGCGGGAATAACGAAGGGGACAAAATCCTGTGCAACCACACTGCCGCAGATAAACAGCGTTATAGTGATAAGTATCGAGAATTGAATTCCGAATTTTGAAGTTCTAAGTTTCTTTTTCATCTTAACTCCTTATAGATATGCTTAAGTTATTGTTTGTGGTTACTACGAATTGGTGCTTTATTTCTGCATCGGTCCATACGTTTGAAGCAATCGCGGAGGTACTGCACGCGCCATTTATTGACTGTTTTTGCTCCGGGGTGTCCTCTTTCGGCAAGAGCCGGGTCGGGGTCGTCCTCCCACCAGTGGAGACGGTCTTTTCTTTTGACGAATCTTCCACCCCAACTGTCTTTCGTCGGGTCGTCCGGGGTTCCGCGCAGAAGGAAGGCATAACTTGGGGTATCGCCCATTTTTATAGAGCCGCCTTTCAAAGGGACAAAATATTTACCCAGTTCGCCATGGTCCTTAACGTGCTTATCGACAAACGACTTGTTTCCCAAATCTGCTTGCTGGTTACCGCCTATATACCAGCCGCGGAAGGTGCTGTTATTGTGAATAAGCCACAAATCCGGGTGGTTTTTGTCGATATACATAAAGGCGTTTTGGTCATTTTTTTGGTTCCACGATGCAATAAAGTAAACGCGGATTTTTTTCTTTATGCCGGGGTCATCGTGCAGGGCCTGTGCGACATCGGTAATTGCGCCCCATACAAGCACATACAATGGCCGTGGGTCTTTTTTCTTTGCACAATGGACAATCCATTTTGAACCCTCAGTCGGATTACTATACCCTTTTTCCGGTGCAGGATTTATCGCCCCCTGTTTTGCTATTGAACGCAGATAATTTGGTTCGGGGTATTTGTCCGAGTATGTTTTCAGGTTGGGATAATCCTTTTTGTATTTGTCAATCACTTCGAGGATATCGGCCTTTCGACCTTTCTGGGGAGGCGAGGAAATGATACCTTCGGTATCGAATAAATCGGAATAGAGAAGGTAATGGACCATTGACTGAATATCATCCTCGTCCCCTCCGCCGATGTCTGTTGATATAATCACACGATATCGATTGCCTGCAAGAGCACCGCCGCCAAGGTCGGAGGCAGTACCTGAAGAAATAAAGACAGCTATTATGACAATTATAGTCGAGAGTGTCCATTTTTTGTGTTTCCGAATGTTTTTTTTCACGTTTGAGGCTCCTGCAGGATTGTTTCGGTTGGGCCTTGGCCCGTTAGAGACTTTTCCCATTATGTACTTTTTCCCCAAGGCTAATGGTCTCTAACGGGCCAAGCAGTTTATAGCGTATTCCCCGCCAACAGATAGTTCTGCCGAAGGCTG
>CAYVIT010000012.1:0-3252 GCA_964451425.1 uncultured Pirellulales bacterium | reverse complement strand
GGGCCAAGCAGTTTATAGCGTATTCCCCGCCAACAGATAGTTCTGCCGAAGGCTGAAGAGATAATAAAAAACAACAGCAGCAGGGACCACGCCCAAAAGAAGAGGATGTCGGCGGCACAGGCGAGCTTTAATTTAGGCCGGTCTTTTTGCAGCACTTTACTAATCATTTTCTGGCGCAGTATCGCACTGGACAGTTGGCTTACGAAAAAGAAGACAGGTACTGCGACGATAATTAATAATTTGTAACCGGTGACTGATGATTTAAGCGCTGCGTAGATTGCGAGTACGGCACCTGCCCATAAGCCCAGGACCGAATAAATGCCGCTGATTAAACCGAACCACCAGGTTTTGGGCGCGGTTATACGGGTGATGAGAAATTGTCTGTGAGCAAATTCAAAGAGCTTTCGCCAGGTGGTTGATTCGTATGAAGCGACGAGACAGGCGGGGACAAACTCTACTTTCTTGCCGGCCTTTTTGACTGCGCGGCTGAGCGATAAATCATCACTTATAGTCCTGGGCCAGATTTTATCAAGGCCGATTTCCCGAAAGACGTCTACACGAATAGCCATAGAGCCGCCCCAGGCTTGATTGAAACTGGTGTTTCCAAGCAGTTGGGCGACCTTGGCGTTCATAACCGACAGGGCCAGGCTGGCCGGATTGTTCCTTGACGGTATGAACAGGCGATAGCCGGTGGTGGCACCCGTCTTGGACAGTCTGAGATGCCAGACTAAATGACTTAACCAATCACTGCGAACGCAGACATCAGAATCGGCAAAGGCAAGGACGTCGACGTCGTCGCCAATACTCTCGTAACAACAGAGCAAATTATGTATCTTCTGACTGCAGGCGTATCTTATTGTTGGCTGCTCGCGGTCGTTGGTTTGTTTGTTACGGTCGCCTACTTTTCCAGCAACGAATATCCGGACTTCGTGAGCTTTTGAGCTTTGACTGAGCTGGTTTTTTAGTTTGCATAATTCATCATAGGCCGGGTCGGTCTTCTCTGCAACAACAAACCACAACAGATAATTTTCATAGTCCTGATTGAAGAGCGGGGTGATATTTTTGTGAAAGGCGGAATCCAGGCCCTTGCAGGGTACAATCAGTACGGCCCGCAGTTGATGCCACGAACGCTTTTTTTTGTATTTGGCAAGTATATAGCGATAGTTGTTAACAGTCTGAATTAAAAAGAGTAATTGTGATAGAATTACTATTAGGGCTATGTAGTAATACCAAACCATTCCTGCCTCTTGTGGATGCGTTTCAGCGCGAAAACCGTAAAACGTTTATTCGTTTTGCTTTTAGAATACACGCCTTAGGCTATTGAAGTCAAGGGTACAATTGAATCGATTAGCTGCTCTACTGTGTAAGATTGAGTTAGGTTGATTGGAAGCAGACAGCCATGATTGTGGTTGGAGGCGATAATAATCAGATTTTCGCCGGCCTGGCCCCATCCCTGCTGTTGTGGTTGATGGCCGAGAATAAACGTATCTGCGTCAAGGAGTTCAGCCATTGTGTCGAGCGTGTGCTGGTTGTGGTTTCTGCCCCAGGTCAAAAGGTAAGCTGAGCCCGGCTTTACACAATCGCTGATTTCCAGTTGCTTTTGCAGGACCTGTTCGTCGAATTTATTGACATAATGATTTCCGGGCAGTGAATGAGACATCCATATTCTGTTATCACATCTGACAGCTAAGGGCTGTGAGAGCAAAAATTGCCTCATAGCCAGTTTGATATCAGCACTGGCCTGCTGAAATTCCCGGTCCAGGGCCAGGTTCATTGGCCGGTTCATTTCTTTTCCATTTTTCATTACCTGGCTGTCATTGATGACGGCGGTGTCGTGGTTTCCCATAATAATGTGAACACGGTCGGGGTAGTTTAATTTGTAGCGGACGGCGTCAAACAGCAATTTATATGATATACAACCACCTTCGGAATCCTGGGGGCCTCCGTGTATGATTTCCTGCAGGACAACGTGTCTGGCCGGATTGTTGGATAAATCAGCGAACGTGACAATTCGTTCGAAATTTCGGCGGTGTCCGTGGATATCACCGGTCATAATCAGGCTGCCTTCAGCAGGCAAATGAATCACATTACCGCGTCGAAATTTGTCTGCGATGCAGGCCTGGGCGCCCTTGTTCAGCAAGTCGACTATTGATTTAGGCATGTTTATTCGTTTTTATCCTGCTGCCTATTAAGCTGTGTATTATCAGGTCGAGCCTGGTAATAACCATCATCATATTTGTGGGGCGCTGCGCAAGATCGTCTTTTACGCAGTCCATTACAAGTTTTGAGATTCGTTCCGGTATTCGTGGTTTCAGTTCGTGAGGTGCGGGGTAGTTTCGGGGAGGAACTATGCCGATACTGCTGCTTTTTTTGGGTATTAAAGTCGGAACGTTCTTACCGGTGAGAGCCCAGTACATTGTGGCACCGAGGTTGAAGATATCGGTTCTCGGCCCAAGGGCCTTGCGTCTGACCTGCTCAGGTGCGATGTAGTCCGGTGTGCCCTGGATACGGCGTTTAGTCGTACCGATTTTGCAGCTCTGGCCGAGGTCAATAATTTTTATTGCGCCGACCTTGCTTATAATAATATTATTGGGCTTTATGTCGCAGTGAATGAATCCTTCTCGGTGCATAGCATTAAGGCCGGTTGCGACCATCCTGAATACAAGCAGTACATCAACGAGACTCAAAGTGGGGCCGTCTTCGAGGGTTTTGCCTTCAAACAGTTCCATAGAAAGCAGCATCTCTGTTACTTTGAGCATGCTGCGTATTTTCTTGAGCTTGTAGCACTTTCGGACATAGGGGTGGTTTATTCGCTGGGCGACTTTAAATTCATTCTCTGTCTGCTCGAAGACCCTTGAATCTTCCGGCCTTTCAAAGATAATCCGTTTGAGAGCGATATCAGTATGGTTTTGGTTGTCGGTTGCCAGGTAGATTGTGCTGCGGGCACCGGTGCCGAGCCGTTTTTTTATGGTATACCCGCCCACGTTGAGTATGCTTTTAGCCATAGTGTTAACAACAAAAAAATCAGCGATTTATCAATATTTACCCACAGTTTTTAAGATGCGCCGGACAGGCCTTCTGTTCGATTGTTTTTGCATTTTATAATGGGAGGCACTTCGATTTTATAGGAAATCATATCTGCATAGAAGCCGCACCCATTCAATCATATACTACAAAAACCATATTCTACACAATAATCGGCTGTTTGTCCATCACAGTTGTGTTTTTTTGTGATTTGGCTGCCGAGAAAAG
>CAYVIT010000011.1:19758-43642 GCA_964451425.1 uncultured Pirellulales bacterium | reverse complement strand
CCTTCTTGGGCTGCAAATAATAAATATTCAAAATAAACAAAGCTTTGTCTGCTAGATTGCCGAGAATTGTTGCATTCGATTTCGCGGCAAACGATCTTTTATCCAAACCATCTTTTTCAAATTTAATCCTAACAGCTTCGTTGTTAGATTCATCCTGTTCTTTTCCTTTAGGATTCATTCTTTTGTTATATTTCATGACTTCTTGATCAACTATATTTCTCACAATTCTCTTTTCGTAAATATTTAATTTTTTTGCAACTTTTCGGGCTATATTATTGACCTTATCTTCAAGAATCCTTTTTTTGCCCATTTCTTTTGCCAGATCAAAAACTTTCTGGCAGCTTTCAATCGGCTCATCTATTTGGCCATCCATGATCGTTTTTATACAATCATTTATATATGATTCTTCGTCTTTAGCTTTGTTATCCTTTTCCCTTTTATCCAGTTCCTCATGTAACTTCCTCATTTTGGAAAAGACCTGTGCATCCGTATAAGAATATATCTTATGCAAATCTTCACGCATATTACCTTTTGTGTGACAAATCCGATTACGTAACTGTTCCAAATTCATCAGGTGCCATTTTTCGTTCTCATGCTCAACCATGTATCTCATGACATCGCGAAAAAGCAAATCCATGAACCTAACTTTGCGGTTAAAGATTACTTGCGTCTGGAGAAAGAAACGTCCAAGTATATAATGCTCAACAGTATGAAGTCCCTTATTCTCAACACAAACATAGGCAACATTTTTTTCATCTCGAAATATTACAAGCCTCGAAATTATATAATCCAAATCAATCTTCCCATATCCTACTCCTGTGAAGAATGAATCTCTCAAAAGATAGTCAAGACGATCCGCATCAAGCTCAGAGTGAAGTAATAGTGTGGGTACGTCCATATAGTTTAATCCAACAATAATTTGGGCAATTCTCTTCTTTGCTTTCGATCGTGCTTTTTTGGTACGCCAAACCAAACTCAACAACTCGTCAATTTCCCGACTATGTAGTACAATCTCAGCCGACAAACGTTCATGAAGTTTTGTTGAACCACCACTATATTCTTTTTCTGGGAATAGCGCCCACCAACTCGGTTCTACTCCGAGATCAAAAGTACCATCTTCAGTTTCTGTCAAGAACTTTTCTTGAAGCTTCTCTTCTGCAGTGTATTTGAGCACTTCTTCTCCAACATGGGATAAAGGCAAATGCCCAATATCATGTAGAAGGGCCGCGAATTTTAACAGTTGTTTCTCTCGTTTCTTTTCGTCAAATCTATATTTATATTTATCTTCCCTCTTTTCCAAATGTTCAATCATCTTCTTTACTATGTAGAATACTCCTATTGTATGTGAAAATCTGGAATGTTGTGCGCTGGGAAAGACAGTATGCAAAGGACCAAGTTGTTTAATCCGATGCAAACGTTGAAATATAGGTGAGGTAACTAATTTGAATTCAACCTCCTCTAATTCAATGTAGCCGTACACTGCATCATATATTCTCCGTTTCTTAGGCATCACATTCTCCAATTCACCGGTAATAAAAATAACTATCCATAATTCCCTTCACACAATCCCCTTTTTATTATCACTATATAGCTGTTTCTGGGGCGGAGAATGTTGATAGAAAAATCCGCGGAGCGGATTTTTAGTTCATAGTTCATTGTTCGTAGTTCGTCGGTCATTTCACGTATCTCGTATGCTACCCCGCCCACAGGTGGCGGGGCTAACCAAGGCCGGGACGGCCCAAGTGAGATAATATAAAAGATCTCACGGGGTAAACAGGCGTTTTTTTAAGAGAAAACCCTACTTGTACATCACGCAATTAGGGACAAAATAGCATAGAACTTGACAAAGGACAAGTTAATTTAGAATTGAGAATGAAGAATTTCGAAATGGGATTGAGATTGCCGCGCTGCGCTCGCAATGACGCAAAAAATGAATATTGATTAATTGTGGATAAATTGCCGAAAAAATAATTGAAAGACATCGAATAACCTTGTATAATATCTTTGTATTTGTATGAAAACATGCAAATACAGACCTGAGACGTCCGCGAATGCGGATGGTTACGGGATTATGGCAGGGTTTTTAACCTTCGAGCTGTTCGGTCGCTTTTCGGGTAAAAGCGATTGGCTCCTCGGAGCGGCCCAATGGAGCCATAATCGGCCGGAATAACGAGTGGTTCCTGTTTTTGGATTTCAGGCCAAACAGGAGTCCTATAATGTTTATCAGGAAAGGAATATCAAAATGACATCACAACCTTCCTCTTCGGCACATTCGGCTTCCTCTAAAGACAAATCCTCTCTCAAGACAGGTGCCCAGATAATAGTCGATACCCTGATTGAACTGGGTGTGGACACAATGTTCGGCTATCCCGGCGGCGTCGTTCTGCCACTCTTTGACAGTCTATATGAGGCACCCATCAATTTTATACTGCCGCGGCACGAGCAGGGGGCCTGCCATATGGCCGATGCTTATGCCCGTGCAAGCGGAAAGGTCGGGGTAGTTCTTGCCACCAGCGGGCCGGGCGCGTGCAACCTGGTGACCGGCCTTGCAACGGCGAATATGGACTCGATACCTATCGTTGCGATGACAGGCCAGGTCCGCACGGAACTTATAGGAAACGATGCGTTCCAGGAAGCCGACACCACCGGCGTCACCCGCCCGGTTACGAAATACAACTGTATCGTCAAGGACGTCAAAGACCTGGCCCGGCTTATTAAGGAAGCCTTTCACATTGCTTCGACCGGTCGGCCCGGGCCGGTACTCATCGATTTACCCGTTGATGTTCAGGTCAACAAAGCCGGTGCAGACGTCTCAACCAAACTTGAGCTGCCCGGATATCGCGTTCGCACTAAAGGCCATGCCAGGCAGATATCAATGGCAGCAGAGGCGATAAACAACTCGAAACAGCCGGTCCTCTATGTCGGCGGCGGCGTTATCAGCGCAAACGCAAGCGAAGAATTAAGGGCATTGGCCCAAAAAGCGAATCTGCCCGTAACCACGACACTTTTGGGGCTGGGAAGCTACGACCAGAGCAGACCCGAATCACTGGATATGCTCGGTATGCACGGAACGGCTTACGCCAATTACGCCGTACAGGAATGCGATTTATTGATAGCCGTAGGTGCCCGCTTTGACGACAGGGTCACCGGAAAGCTCGATACCTTTGCTCCACATGCAAAGATAATCCATATCGATATCGACCCTTCGAGCATATCCAAGAATGTACACGTGGACATCCCGGTTGTGGGCGATGCGAAATACATACTTGTTGAAATGATTAAGGAAGTAAAACCCCAACCAAGGAAAAGGTGGTTTAGCAAAATCGCCGAGTGGAAGAAAAAGTTTCCACTTCGCTATGACAATAAATCGTCGGCCATCAAGCCGCAGTACGTAATCGACGAGCTCTGCCGTCAAACCGATGGCAAAGCCATTATCACAACGGGCGTTGGCCAGAACCAGATGTGGGCCGCCCAATTTTATCGTTTCAGCATACCCAGGCAGCTTATAAGCTCCGGCGGACTGGGCACAATGGGCTTCGGGCTGCCGGCCGCCATCGGCGCCCAGATAGCGAAACCGGATATGACCGTTATCGATATCGACGGCGACCACAGCTTCAATATGACCCTGACCGAGATTCCGACGGCAGTCGAACACAACCTGCCGATAAAGGTCTGTATCCTGAACAACGGGTACATGGGAATGGTTCGACAATGGCAGGAACTCTTCTATAACAGGCGATATTCCAAAAGCTACCTTTCCAACCCGGATTATGCAACTGTGGCCCGTGCGCTGGGCGCCCTCGGAGAAACCTGCGAACGACGAGCCGACGTTCCAAAGGTCATCAAGACGATGCTGGATTCAAAAAGGCCGTTTGTGGTTGACTTTAGAATCGAACGGGAGGAAAATGTCTGGCCTATGGTAGCAGCAGGCAAAAGCCTCAATGAAATGGACGGGCTTGACATTTTGGAAAGGTTAATCTGAATTGAAGTTGGAAAGCGGTTTGAAAAATGAAGCATATAATAAGTGCATTAGTTGAAAACAAGCCCGGCGTTCTGGCACAGGTTGCCGGCATGTTCGCCGCCCGGGCGTTTAATATCGATTCGCTCGTTGTCGGCCGAACCGAGGACCCGAAGCTGAGCCGAATGACGATTGTTGTCGTCGGCGATGACAGGGTCGTTGAGCAGGTTCGAAAACAGTTGGCCAAGGTTGTTCCCGTTGTTAAGGTCCAGGATTTTGCCGGTGAGCCGTTGGTGGCCCGCGATTTGATGCTAATCAGCATCTCGGCGCCGCCGGAAAAAAGGCCCGAAATCCTGTCATTAATAGAAATATTCAAGGGGAAAGTGGTTGACCTGGGGCCAAAATTTATTATGGTCGAAGTCAGCGGCCCCGAGGCCAAAATCGAGGCGTTCATAAGTACCTGCAAGCCTTACGGCATTAAAAGCGTCGCCAGGACCGGAACCATCGCAATGCCCCGAGCGGCAAGAACTGAAGCATAACCATTTGAGTTTGTCTATTATCCGTAGTATTTCTCCCAGCCAAAACACTTTTGGCTGAGAGATTCGCTGGACTTGCGATTTGCACAGCTTAACCTCACAACGCACTAAAGATATGCCGTTTTGACGCAAATCACCGGCAAATTTTATTCCTTGCTCAAATCAGCTTTTTCATTATAATTGCTTCGTTCGTATATTTCTTTAAGCAAAAAACGGCCATTTTCAGATAATAGGAGAATTGACTTATGGCAGCGACAATTTATTACGAAAAAGATGCCCCGATAGATGCGTTAAAGGGTAAAAAAGTAGCGGTTATCGGCTACGGCAGCCAGGGCCATGCGCACAGCTTGAACCTGCGCGACAGCGGCATAGAAGTGGCAGTGGCTGAACTGGAAGGTACCGACAACTTCAAACTCGCTATCGAACACGGCTTTAAGCCCGGCGATATAAAAACCGCCATGGACGGCGCAGCGCTGATTATTGTAACCATCCCGGACGAAATGCAGGCAAAAGTGTACAAGGACCAAATCGGCCCCAACCTGACAGCGGGCCAGACACTTGGATTCTGCCACGGCTTCAATATTCATTTTAAGTACATCGAGCCGCCTAAGGACGTGAACGTCGTGATGATTGCCCCAAAGGGGCCGGGCCACCTGGTTCGCAGCGAGTTTGAAAAGGGCGGCGGCGTTGCGAACCTGATAGCCATCCAGCAGGATGCAACCGGCGACGCCAAGCAAATCGCCCTTGCCTGGGCCAACGGCATCGGCGGCGCCCGGGCCGGCGTTATCGAAACCACATACAAAGAGGAGACCGAAACGGACCTGTTCGGCGAACAATGCGTCCTCTGCGGTGGTCTGACGGCGCTTATCAAAGCCGGCTTCGAAACGCTTGTGGAAGCGGGATATCAGCCTGAAATCGCCTATTTCGAGTGCATGCACGAGGTCAAGCTCATCGTCGACCTGATGTATCAGGGCGGATTGAGCTATATGAGATACAGCATTTCGAATACCGCTGAGTACGGCGACCTTACCCGCGGGTCAAGGATTGTCACAGAGCAAACAAAAGCGGAAATGAAGAAGATACTATCGGAGGTTACATCCGGCGAATTCGCCAAAGAATGGGTCAATGAATACCAATCCGGGTTAAAGACGTTCAAGGAACTGTACGATAAAGACTATGACTGCCAACTTGAAATAATCGGCAGAAAATTACGCAAAATGATGAAGTGGATAGACTCGAAAGAGGTATAAGAGGCTCAAAAACGCGCTTTTTGCTTTTGGCGTCCTCAAAACGGAGAACGTAAATGCAAAACCGAAACTTAAAACCCAAAATCTTCAATTTCGGACTGTGCCTTTTGGTTTGTGGTTTGTGCGGCTGTGCGGTTGTGGATTATGTTAAGCCGGAACAACCTCCCTATGATGAGCATCTTCCACTGAGCTACTACTATATAAAGCTAAAGGCCAGCAGCGCAGCCGATGTACTTTCTGCGATTCACCTTCCCGAGTACGAACAGCTCAGCCAGAGCAAGAGCGTTATCGCCTCCTCAGGGCAAAAGAAAAAGGGCCACGAAATCTGGTTCAAGATGGCGGCCTTCGACGAGAACACCCTTACTATAAACAGAAAGTATTTCTTTCTGGTAGATGAAAAGCCGAAAAGTCTGTGGGTCCAACCCAAGCGAAAGCTCAGATTCGACTGCGAAATGGTGCTGGGACCAGAGGTATTTGATGAACCATACGCCAACGACAATGCAAAGAGAATCGCAATACTAAAAAAGGTCCTGTCAAACTTTCGCAGTGATATAGACCAGGTAGCGATAGAAGATAAGAACCTTGGCACCTGTGGGATGCTTATCAATCAAACAATTCGGACGATTTTGGTTAAATTGGAATCCTCCCCCATATCGGCAACAAAGCTCAATCCCGTCGAAGGTCTTGATTTCGACCACATCACATTCGGTGCGGGCAAAATTTGGATGGGCGTCGCCGGCGATACTGTAAACATAAGAATCAGGATAGATTCATACGCACGGACGTACGACGACCCATTTGCCCTGGAAGATTAGTGCTAAAATAAAGAGTGGGTCTGTAAGCCGAGTTCTGTACTCCGCCACAAGTGACGGGCAGCGATCATTTATCTTGACCAACTGTTACCAGTTGGCTCTCCCGATATACCGGGAAGCGACCTACCTGCTGTTAATACCCGGGCCGAGTACCAGCTTCTTGGTCTTGCAGGCGGTGGGGTTTACCCTGCCGGCACCGTCACCGGCGCCGCGGTGCGCTCTTGCCGCACCATTTCACCATTGCCTGTGTCCCGAGGAATCGAAACCATCGGCTGTGTATTTTCTGTGGCACTTTCCTGCGAGCTGCCCCGAGTGGCCGTTAACCACCACCGTGCCCTGTCCTGCTCGGACTTTCCTCCGGCCTTTTCAAGCCGGCGACCGCCCGACCCACTCTTCTAATTGACAATTGACTACTAACTATTATAGCAAAAGTTCGCTATATTTGCTACTTTTCAGCGTACGATTTCGATATGTTTTTTGAATTGCTGGTCGTCGGTATCGGCGAAATCGCTTCTAAAGTGCACCCCTCGACTTTCCCGGCGTATCTGGGCAGCGCGTGCCATAAGCCCGGAGACGGTGAGCATATTCTGGCATTCCCATCCATTGGGGCAGTCAAAGATTTTGTCCATGACATATCGCTGCCAGAACATGATAATCTCCTGTGCCTCAGTGAGCGGCTGTTTTGTTCGGGTGATGCCGACATTTCGCCACATAAGAGCACGAAGGGAGTTTGTAACATCAGGGACATCCAAACGAGTGCGGTCTGAATGCGGGATTTGATATTTTATAAGTGGGTGCTTGATATGAGCAACGCCTGCTTCCCTGCTCTGGGAGGCAAGCTGTCCGGCTGTCTTGCCGAAGACCAATCCTTCGAGCAGTGAGTTACTGCCGAGCCGATTTGCACCGTGCAGTCCGGTGGAAGCTATCTCTCCACAGGCATAAAGATTTTCGATGCTTGTTTTGCCCGAGGTATCGGTCTTTACGCCGCCAACCATATAATGTGCGCTTGGACGGACGGGAATCAAGTTTTGCCTGACATCTATATCGAAACTTTCACACAGCTCGAAAATATGGGGGAATCTTTTAGCAAAATATTCTTTATCGAAGTGCCTGACATCCAGATAGACATGCGTCGAGTTGGTTTTCAGCATGTGAGCCAGGATGGCCCGGCTGACAATGTCACGCGGTGCAAGCTCGGCGGATTCGTGATAGTCCTTCATAAAGCGCCGGCCCTCGTTGTCCAACAGAACGGCACCTTCACCACGAAGGGTTTCGGTAATTAAGGCCCTCGATGCCCCCGCGATGTAAAGCGTAGTCGGGTGAAACTGCATAAACTCCAAATCCCGCAATACGGCACCGGCCCGGTAAGCCATAGCAACACCATCGCCTGTTGCAACTTCCGGATTGGTGGTCTCGCGATAGAGCTGCCCCGCCCCTCCTGTTGCCAGGATTGTATTTGGGGCCCAAATTATCTGGTCTGTCCCTGGCGACCTGTTCCTGTCACTGCCGATAATCCCAACGCACTCGTTGCCGTCGTTTGTGAGCAAATCGATAGTGTAAAAACGCTCCATTATTTTTACATTCGGATTTTCCCTCACCTTCCGAATGAGCGCCTCTGCAATACCCCGTCCAGTCTCATCGCCGTGGGCGTGAGCGATACGCGGGTGCGAGTGACCACCTTCAAGGGTAGTGGCAATACGGCCGTCGATTTGATCAAACTCAGTGCCCCATTGAAACAGCTGCTCGACAAGCTCGGGCCCCTGTCGAACGACAAAGTCGACTACAGTTTCGTCACTGAGGCCGCAGCCGGTCTTCATCGTATCGGCTATGTGTGACTCAAATGTGTCTGTTTTATCAAGCACCGAAGCGATTCCGCCCTGTGCCTTCCAGGTGTTACTATTTTCCAAAGTGTCCTTGCAGACGATGACAACGTTGCAGTGCTCGGCCGCCTCGATAGCGGCACGAAGTCCCGCTACCCCTGCCCCGACTATGAGGCAATCGGTAAAGAGCTGGTGCATTGAGTTCGAGTCGATATTGACCAGATAACGTCTAAATTCCGTCATAATACTTCCTACCACAAAAATTTACGGCCAGAAACACAAAAAATCAACAATTAAAGGGGAATAATCAATCCTTCATGATACCTGAACCGCTGTCTTTTTGAAACCAGGAAATTTCCCGACTCGTTCGGTTCGGCACATATCAAGCAGCACGAACTACTGCTTGGCCAAATTTAACCAGTCGCAATCGAGCAGGGATGGGACAATCATTTCTCCCGGACTTTGTGCCTCGATATCCACGGTTTCATCGAAGGGCACTGTGCAAAGGATGTTTGCGCCGCTGCATTCGGCTATCACCGGCCCGATAGTGTCTTCGGCAACTGCTGCTTCGAGGGCGTTGTAACCATTGAGGACGACACCGGCGATTTTTAATTGTGCCGCGCGGATGCAGTCAATCGTCATCAGCGTATGATTTATCGTCCCCTGCCCCAGCCGGCTGACTACTACTACAGGCAGAGCGAATTCTACCGCCAAATCCAGCAGGTCAAATTCCGCCGTCAAAGGCGTGCGCACGCCGCCTATGCCTTCGACGATAACGATGTCTGTATTCTCACATATCTCTTTATAGACGGCTGCGATGCTGTCGAAATCTATCGGTCGCCCCTCCTGGGCAGCACCTACAATAGGTACCGCCTGTGTGATATAGCCGACAGGGGTAATTGTGGAAAGGGACAGATCGCTGTTTGCGCAGGCAGCTAAGAACTCAGTATCGCAGCTAACAAGACCCTCCCACTGGCGTTTGCATCCGGTGGCAATGGGTTTGAATACCCCGACCTTTAGTCCATTATCTGTTAAGATTTTAGCAATGGCCCCGGCTATGAGTGTTTTGCCCACACCGGCACTCGTGCCGGCTATAAAAAGGCCGTTCTTTTTCGGCAAGTTCAAGTCAATCGGCATTTAGAGCCTTCTTACGAAATTCGCCTGATAACACGCTCATATTACAGCAGTATTATAGCAGTTATAACCGAAGAGTCTACTTTAGCTCGAAACTAAGCTGACTATTGCAAAGAGAGTTCAAAACCGATAGAGTGTCGAAACTGTAAGATTGAACCAATGAAGAAAATTCGATAAGGAAAGAACCGTCTATGTTGGACCTGGACCCAACCGGTTGGATTGTGGTGATATTATGCGCAACTATGGTGGGGATTACAAAGACCGGGATTCCGGGCCTTGGCATCCTTGTGGTGCCTTTGATGGCCTCTGTCCTGCCCACCCGCAGCTCGGTGGGGGTGCTGCTCGGTATCTTGATATTGGCGGATTTGTTTGCTGCGACCTACCATCGGCATAACGCCAGGTGGCGTCATATATTTCTTCTGCTCCCGGCTGCTTTTGCCGGCATCGTTGCGGGCTACTTCGGCTTGAAAGTGGTCGACGATAAGCTGCTTAAACCGATTATTGGCGGGATAGTGCTGGCGATGCTGGGCATCAATTACTGGCGCACAAGGACAAAAGGCAAAGATGCGCAGGTCCCAACCCAGTGGTGGTTTGCGGCCGGGCTTGGCTTCATGGCCGGTGTTACTACGATGATGGCCAATGCCGCCGGGCCGATAATGATTATTTATCTGCTGGCTATGCGGCTGCCAAAAATCGAATTCGTCGGGACCGGTGCGTGGTTCTTCTTCGTTATCAACTGGCTCAAGGTCCCCTTCAGCGCAAAACTAAATTTGATGACAGCGGCCTCTGTAAAACTCAACTTAATGATGCTGCCCTTTATCGCCCTTGGGGCCGTGATTGGGATATTTTTTCTGAAACGAATCCCACAAAAGGCATTTATCGCTGTTGTGCAGATTTTAGCCGCTGCCGCCGCCATCAAACTCCTGTTCTAAATGCAGGCCTTCAGGAAAACAAAATTGGTTTGCAAAACAGCAGCCGGTAAGCGATTATTACAGCTATGTCCGGCCAGGGAAACACAGACAGATTTGCCAAAGCTCAGGAACGAATGCTCACCCGCGACCTCAAGGGCCGTGATATTGCCGACCCGGACGTTCTCGGAGTCATGGTCCGGATTCGGCGGGAAGAATTCGTGCCGACTTCATACGAGTCACAGGCTTATTCCGACAGCCCGCTGCCTATCGGGATGGGCCAGACTATTTCTCAGCCCTATATCGTCGCCCTGATGACCCAGGAGCTGCGCCTCAATATTGATTGCGAAGTTCTGGAGATTGGTACAGGCAGCGGATACCAAACGGCTGTCCTGAGCAAGCTGGTGAAAAAAGTCTATACAATAGAAAGATTCGGCCAGTTGTCGGAATCGGCCCAAGCGGTCTTGGGCAGATTGGGAATCGATAATGTCGAATTCTATGTCGGTGACGGAAGCTGCGGCTGGCCCCGGCAAAAATGGGACGACAAGTTAGAGCGCATGGCCGAATGGCAACCCCGTTTCGACAGGATTATGATAACCGCAGCCGTGCCGAAGATACCGCAGCCCCTGTTGGAACAGCTCAAAGAGGGCGGCTTGATTATCGCACCCGTAGGCTTCTCGGGTGTCCAGGAACTGATAGTGGCCGAAAAAAAAACCGAACACATCACCAAAAGATTCATCTGTGACGTTCGCTTCGTCAAACTCCTCGGCGAACACGGATTCGAGGAATAACTTAAGAATTACCCCACGATATTTTGGTGTCAAAAATAATTGGAATTTGATATTGTATGTCCATGGATGGACGTACAGTAATCCCGGATGTCAGCAAAGAACCACAACAAAGGCTCACCCTTTCGACGCCGGCACAGTTCCTCAAAGGTGTTGGGCCGGCACGGGCCAGGGCCTTCGCGCAGTTGGGGGTACATACCGTAGGTGATTTGTTAGAGTATTATCCGCGGGACTGGAATTTTGCACCTGAACTGGTAAAGATAAATCAAATGCGGCCCGACCGGACCGCTGCCGTTATCGGCCTGGTCGAATCAATAGACTACCAGAGCTATCGCAGGCAGCCGATATTTGAAGCTATAGTCAGTGATGATACCGGGGTGTGCAGGATTATCTGGTTCCACGGCGGATTCCTTCGTGACCAATTAAAGCCGGGCCAGATAGTAATAGCCACGGGCAAAGTGTCTTTATACAAGCACCATTTGCAAATGACCAATCCGAAATTTCTGGTGCTCGACGAGAAAACTTCGGAGCCGGTTGAGTATTTTAGCGGCGGTGTTTATCCCGCCTCCAGCCGACTCTCCAGCATGCAAATCAAAAAAATAATCGGGCGGATACGTGAAGCAGCCGATAAGCTCATCCCAGAGTTTTATGACAAAGACTTTCTTAAAAAAGCAAACCTAATCGGCAGAAAAGATGCTTTTAGATGGATACACTTGCCGCCGGACGAAGACAAATTAGCCAAAGCAAAACGCAGATTAAAGTACGATGAACTGTTCCTGATGCAACTGGGACTGGCCCTTCGGCGGGCAAGGAGACAGCACTACTCGGCGGCGGCGATGACCTGTAATAGCGAAATCGACAGCCGAATCAGAAAACGCTTCCCCTTCCTGCTCACCGAAGACCAGAATGGTGCAATAACCGACATTGCCACGGATATGTCAAAACCTGAGCCGATGAACCGGCTCCTGCAGGGTGACGTCGGGTGCGGCAAAACAGTGGTGGCACTATATGCGGCCCTGCTCGCGGTCGCCAACAAAACACAGGCAGCCATTATGGCGCCTACGGAGATTCTAGCGGCCCAGCATTTCCTGCGAATCGAAAGATACCTGAAGAACAGCAAGGTAAACAGAGTTTTGATAACGGGGGGGCTGACCGGCAAAAAGAGGACACAGCTCATCGAGCAAATAAAGGGTGGAGAAATGGACATCGTCGTCGGGACGGTGGCACTGCTGCAGAAAGATATTGAATTTCAAAAGCTCGGCCTGGCCGTGATTGATGAGCAGCATAAATTCGGAGTGGAACAGAGGGCCCATTTGCGAAAGCAGTCTGAACCCCATTGTCTTGTTATGACGGCAACCCCTATCCCGCGGACCCTGGCCATGACC
This sequence comes from uncultured Pirellulales bacterium, assembly GCA_964451425.1. Lineage (GTDB taxonomy): Bacteria > Planctomycetota > Phycisphaerae > Sedimentisphaerales > Anaerobacaceae > CS2-K091. The sequence continues at coordinate 31,054 of CAYVIT010000011.1, read as the reverse complement.
GCTTTCGGCGATTTGGATGTTTCCATAATCAAGCATTCGCCGCCCGGCAGAGGCCCTGTTACTACACGCTGGGTAAACCGGCACAACCGGCAAAAGGCATTCGAGTTTATCCGCGAGCGTCTAACGGCGAAGAAACAGGCCTATTTTGTTTACCCGAGGATAACCGCAACCGAAGACAAAACCGACATAAAGGCCGCAACGGATGAATGTAAAAACCTAAAGGAAATCTTCCGGGAATTCACCGTCGAACTTCTGCACGGCCAGATGCCTTCCGCGAAGAAACAGCAGATTATGATGGATTTTAGAAAAGGAAAAATTGATGTGCTGGTGTCCACCATCGTGATAGAGGTCGGCGTGGACGTGCCGAACGCAACGATAATGGTCATAGAAGGCGCGGACAGATTCGGCCTGGCACAGTTGCACCAGTTAAGGGGACGCATCGGAAGGGGGGAAGATAAATCATATTGTCTTTTGTTCGCCGAGACCGACAGCGAAACAGCAAAAAGCAGGCTTGAAATGATGACGCGGAGCCACGATGGTTTCCAGATAGCCGAGCATGATTTGCGGCTTCGCGGTCCGGGGGAACTTTTTAGCACAAGGCAGCACGGCCTGCCGGACTTGAAAATCGCAAATATCGTCGATGATTACGAGCTTCTGGTGATGGCAAGGAAAAACGCATTCGAGCTGGTTCGCTGTGACCCAATGCTAACAAAACCGGAACATAAGAACATCCGTCATGCGCTGGTGAGCAAATTCGGCGATTCGCTCGGATTGGCGGATGTCGCTTAAAAATTAAAAGCTGAAAGCTAAAAACTAAAAACCATAAGTTAAAACTCAAAACTTTTTCCTTTTATTTTGACTTTATATTTTAAGTTTTGGTTTTACATTTTTCGCTTTACGTTTTACGCTATTGCTATGCAGATACGTTACAAAAACAATCTGCTTGAGAAGGTTTTAATCGGGGTCAACGCCCTGACTGCGGCGGCGGTCACGGCGTCCTTTGTTGTGTTGTTCGGTTTCGACAAGCCGCTGCTGCCCGCCCGGATTTTATATGCCGCCCAGGTCGCTCTGCTTAGCATCTTTATCGTTGAGAAAATAATTCGACTCTTAAATACCGCTTCGATACGGGAATTCCTGCGGGGAAACTGGTTTGAAATCCCACTTTTACTTGCGCTTGCCATCGCGGTGGTTGGGGCGGGCCGATGGTTTTACAGAGATGAGCCCCAGACAGTTCGCCATTTCGCTGTGGGCATCTATCTTATTGTGCAGGTAGTCACCAAGCTTTGCCGAACCAGCGTAAATATGGCCGCATCAGGCAAGAGTCCCACGCGAACACTGATTGCCAGCTTTTTAGTCTTGATAATCGGCGGCGCAGGGCTTTTGTACCTGCCGAAGGCATCCACCGGTGAAAACGCAAGTTTTGTTGACGCCCTGTTTACGGCAACCAGCGCCACCTGCGTTACCGGCCTTATTGTAAGAGATACCGGAAAAGACTTCAGCCTGATGGGTCAGATAATCATCCTGACCCTGATTCAGCTTGGCGGCCTGGGAATAGTCGTATTTGGCGCCGTATTTGCCCTGCTCCTGGGACAGGCATTGAGCCTGCGCGAATCGGTGGCAATGCAGGACCTGCTAAGTACCCGAACGCTTGGTCGAATAGGCAACATGATTGCGTTCATCTTTATAGGGACGATATTTATTGAAGCTGTCGGTGCGGTCAGTATCTTCGGAATGTGGAACGATGTACCCGGTTGGAACGGTGATGTACACCAGCAGTGGTACTACAGCATCTTCCATTCGATTAGTGCTTTTTGCAATGCCGGCTTCAGTTTGTTCGACAAAAGTTTCATTAACTACGACAGAAGCTGGGGCATATATGCAGTGATTTGTCCGCTGATAATCCTGGGCGGACTCGGCTTTGGTGTCCTCTACGACCTGGCCAGCATTGCAATCGAAAGGACAAATCGATTCTTCAAAAAAAGTTTCCTTGCCCGTTACCGTCTTTCTATGGAAATGCCGATGAGAATGAGGCTCCAGACCAAAATCGTCCTTACCGTAAGTGCCTGCCTCATTGTCGTTGGTATGCTGGCCATCCTGCTGTTCGAGCGCTACGCGGGCAACAGTAATTCCGCCGGTAATACCGGTGTCCTCGGCGCATTGTTTCAGTCGATTACAGCCAGGACGGCCGGGTTTAATACTATCAATATCAAGGCACTTTCAGCTTCGAGCAAACTGGTGTTAATTCTGCTTATGTTCATCGGCGGTTCGCCCGGCTCGACCGCGGGTGGAATCAAGACGGTGACGCTCGCTGTCGTAATAATGACCGCTTTTGCCGCTTTACGCAAGCGTGAGGAAGTCGAGATGTTCAAGCGTTCGGTCCGGGTAGTCGTTGTCGGCAGGGCCATAACTGTTACACTGCTTTTCCTCGCTGTGCTGTTAGGGGCCTCCCTGGCACTGAGTATCAGCGAAAACGCCAACGGTTTTACTATGTCCGATATTATGTTTGAGGCCGGCTCCGCGCTGGGCACTGTCGGCCTGACAACCGGCATAACGCGTTCCTTGACAACCGCCGGAAAATTGATTATTATTGCCGTCATGCTCATCGGCAGGCTTGGCCCATTGACTCTATTGGCGGCATTGACATTTAATTTGAAACCGGCTCAATACAATTATCCCGATGAGGCGATAATTGTCGGCTAAAAAAATTGGCCACGAAGTCACGAAGTTAAAAATTAAATATATTATAATTTTAGTGTCTTGGTGCCTTAGTGGCAAAAAACAGGAGCTAATAATATGAATCGGTTTGCTGTAATAGGACTCGGGCGGTTCGGACAAAAACTGGCCATCGCGCTGGCTATGAGCGGCGCCGAGGTCATCGCAATCGACAAAAACAGAGAAGAAATCGAGCTGATTCGAGACCAGGTAAGTCTCGCTGTCCGGCTCGACAGCACGGACGAAGAAGCGCTGAAGGCGCAGGGCGTCGATAAGGTTGACGTTGCTATTATAGGTATTGGTCAGGAAGGCTTTGAATCGGCGATTCTGACGGTGGTCAACCTGCGCCAGCTGGGCGTAAAGAAAATTCTCGCAAGGGCGGAAAGCCTCGTAGCAGGCGAGGTCTTCTCCAAGGTGGGCACCACCGAGGTGATTTATCCCGAAATAGAGTCGGCCCAAAGATGGGCCTATAAACTTATCGCGCCGCAAATCGGCGAAAAAATAGATTTCGCTCCCGGCTACAGCCTGGCACGTATCAAAGCACCCGCAAGCTTCGACGGCAAAACCGTTATGGATTTACAGCTCAGGCAGAAATACGGTGTCAATCTGGTCGCTATCAAACGGGACGAGCACGGCTCGAAAAAGAAGGCCGAAAATGCCAAAATCATCAATGTCCCCATGCCGAGCACGGTGGTCCACGAAAATGATATCCTGATGGTCGCCGGCTCCGACGCAGACCTCGCAAAACTGCCACAAGAGTAAGGCCAAGAGAAATGAACGTATATGAAAAAACTCTCTACAGAATTGCTCAATGAAATTACCAAGCGATTGGCCGAGTCAATACACCCTGAGAGGATTTATCTTTTTGGCTCACACGCTGCGGGCAAGGCTGACGACGATAGCGATGTCGACCTGCTTGCTGTCGTACCCGACACAGACCGGTCAACAAGAGAAATCGCTATTGAGGGCAGGTCAAGCCTTAGTGACTTTCTCATCTCTTTTGATTTAATTGTTTGTACTAAATCACAATTCGACAGATATGTTGACGTAAAAAACACGATTATGAATGAGGTTCTTTGCGATGGCAGGCTGGTCTATGGATCCTAAGCTTGAAATGACCAGGCAATGGATTATGCGAGCAGACGACGATTTGCGTCTGGCCGAGCTTATCCAAAAAGATAAAGACCCGGTATATTGGGCGATTGCTTTTCACGCACAACAGTGTGCAGAAAAGGCCCTAAAAGGCGTGTTGACTTTCCACGATATTCGAGCGGGAAAAACACACAACATCGAGAATCTAATCAGGCTAAGCTCACCTGTAGTTGATGGACTCGAAAAGCTTAACGAGCAAGCCAAAACTTTGTCAGTTTATGCGGTAGATTCACGATATCCCGTTCCACACGGAGATATAAGTAACAACGAAGCAATTGAAGCTGTAGAAACAGCGAGAAAGATTTTTGAATGTGTATTAAACACACTGCCGGACCTCAAAAAGTTGCCACAGGAATAAAAGCAATAAAAAAAGAATCCACTTCCGCCGGTACGATAGAAAAATCCATCAGATGTTTCGATACTTTCGCAGCATATCGAGCAGGCTTTGCATATCCTCAGGCAGGGGGGCTTCGAATTTTACGATTTTCTCAGTCGTTGGGTGCTTGAACTCAATGGTTGAGGCGTGAAGGGCAAAGCGGCTGATTACCGGCTCCTCAACAGCAGATTCTGTATCTTTTAATTGCCAGGGGTAAACCAGCTTGCCCCCATACATATCATCGGCGACGATGGGATGCTTTATATACGAAAGGTGGACGCGGATTTGATGCGTTCGGCCGGTTTTAGGTGCCATCTCCAAAAGAGAAAAGCCGCGAAAACTTTCGATGACCTCGTAAAAAGTGATTGATTCCTTGCCGGTTTGAGGCCGGATAGCGTACTTTTCCCTCACTCGCGGGTGCACACCCAGTGGTGCACTTATACGGTCGGATGTCAGCTCAGGCACGCCGTGCACAATGGCAAGATAGGTTTTCCGGACCTGTCGGCGTTCAAACTGTTTGGCAATCTTCCACTGGGCTGTATTATTCCTGGCAACTATCATAACGCCGGTAGTATTTCTATCGAGCCGATGCACGATACCGGGCCTAAATTCTCCAAGACCGCTCGATAGCTTGTCGGAATAAAACGCAAGGGCATTGACCAAAGTGCCGTGAGTATTGCTGCGGGCGGGATGAACAACCATATCGGCCTGCTTGTTGAGGATTATCATATCTTCATCTTCATAAATGATATTCAGCGGAATGTCCTCAGGCAAAATCTCCTTGCTCGGAAGCTCCGGCAGGGTCAATTCGATTTCATCGCCGGGGCTGAGCTTAAAGCTGGCTTTTACTATGTTGCCGTTGACCTTAACGCCGCCGGCACCGATTTGCCTCTGGAGCATTGCCCGGCTGAAGTTACTGAAACGCCCGTGCAGATATTTATCGACACGCCGCTCTTTGATGGAGCTTCCCACTTGAAGCGTCAAGGGGCCACTCCCCTGTTCCTCTATCTCGCCTCCGCCGTTAGGCGTCCTGTGGAGAGTATTATTCGCCTGGCACATTGGTGTCTGCGACCCCCAACACGTCATTTGGCGGCGAGGGCTGTATATTTATTTTAAGGGATTCCGGGGCAAGGTTCGGTTCATTGTTAAGATTGACATCACGAACCACAATGACTTCATTTGGTGCTTTGGGCAGCAGGTCGACGTCGACAGGTCTTAGCGGGATTGGCGGCTCATAAAGCTCGGAAGGTGTTAGTTGTGGTTTTGGTTGTGGTTTTGGAGGCGCCCTAAAGACTATCCTTTGCTGATAATCGGCCATTGTTTCCAGGCGCTGCTTTGCCTTGGCAACGGTCGTGGTACCTTCGAAGTCGCTGTTTGCAGCGATGTCACGATATATCTGCCGCGCCGCATCGAAGTTACCGAACTCTTCGGCACAAAGTCCCAGGCCGAATTCCGCCATCGCCTTCAACGACGGATTGCTCGAAGCCTTCTCGATGGCTCTGATGTATGCAGCCTTAGCGCCGTTTATCGCCATTTGCACATCCGACTGACTCACGGTAATCTGCCGGTAATGCAGTCCTGCACGCAGGGCTTCTGCCCGCTTAATCAGCGCCAGTGCTGCCATCCGGTCATCTTTAGTACCTTCAGCAGTGGTTTGGAGGGCACCGGCGGTCTCGATGAGCATATAAGAGGCATCCGTTCCCCGGGGCTGCGCCATAAGGATTTGCAATTTGTCTTGCGACAACCTGCCTATAAGGCTTGTAAACTCGAGATGCCTCTGAACCGTTTCCACATTTCTTTTCCGCCAGTACCAAAAAGACGAGCCTATAACCAGAACAACAACTACAGAAACGTAGATAATCGTTCTAAGATTTTCCCGAGTCCACTGCGGCAAATTTGCAATCCACTCGGCCAATTCGTTGGTTTTCAGTTCGTGTCGGTGTTCAGACTTCATTTTTGCTCCGTCTCTTTCTTAAAATATTTTACTGCCTGTAATATCCATTTATGGACGCCAGGCAGCATTCTAACAAAATTTCTTTTGTCTTGCAACAACTCTGTTTGCCAATTAAGATGAGCAATAATTGTGGCCAAGTTTTCCGCCGTTTCTGCTCAGGCAGGAATTCACAAAAGTAAGGATATTGTAAATTCCCAATCGTGCGGGAATAACAAGGAGCAATCGAAAGGACATAGATGTTAAAAATAAAGGCAAAAGTAAAAATGCACAACTTCGGCCTTTTTACTTTTTATTCTCTTTTTCTGGCTGGTTTGCTCAGTGCCGCCGGAACATCAAATGCAGCAGAAGGCCTCTGGGACCCGGCTAAATATATCGACATTGATGAAATTCAGCCCGGCATGAAGGCGTACTGCCTGACCTGCTTTACCGGCACTAAGATAGACAAGTTCGAGCTGGATGTCCTCAGCGTGGTCCGCAATTTCGGACCCGGAAGAAATGCGATTCTCGTTCAGGGCACAGATGAGCGCTTTATCCATACAGGCCCGGTATGGGGGTGCAGCGGTTCGCCGGTCTATATCGACGGCCGGTTGGCAGGCGCTTTAGCTTTCGCGTATACCTACAGTAAGGACCCACTCTACGGAGTTACGCCAATCAGGGAGATGCTCAGGGTCGGCCAGGGCGGCTCTTCACAGCCCGGCGCCGTCCAACAGGGATACGTGTTTGACTTTTCCAGACCTATAGATTTCGCCCTGATTGATAAGCAAATTACAACTCCACAATCTTCAAGACAGCAAAGTCTAATCGGTGCCGCCGCTATGCCCTGTCCGTTGGTTACCTCCGGTTTGCCCGCTCAGGTTGCTGAACAGCTAAATGACGTACTCGAACCTTTGGGATTTGTGGTGGTTTCCGGTGTCGGCGGTGGTGGCGCTGTAAACACAGACGATGATGATGTACAGTTGGCTCCCGGAGGCTGTCTGGCCGTGCCTATGGTGAGCGGTGATATAACAATGGAAGCAGTTGGGACGGTAACCGAAGTCGTTGGTGACAGGGTATATGGCTTCGGGCACAGCTTTCTCGGCTACGGACCGGTAAATCTGCCGATGGCCACCGGATATATACACACAGTGGTATCAAGCATATCACGCTCCGTTAAGCTCGGCAGCGCTATCAAAATAGTAGGTGCCCTGACAAGAGATGAGTCGCCGGCGATCTACGGACGAATCGGTGCAGAGCCACATATGTTCCCGCTGACGATAACGATTGACGATTACAGAGACAGTGAAAAACAGGTTTATAACTGCCAGGTCGCTCATAATCGGCTGCTTACTCCATCTTTGCTGCGTTCGACTGTGTCCGGAGCGGGTCTTCGACTCGGCGATCTACCGCCTGAACATACGATTGAGTATCGGGTCTCTATTGGTGTAGAAGACGCCGAACCGATTACCTTTGAAAATGTCTCAAGCGACACGGGATTGAATGCTATGATTATAGAGAGTATAAGTCCAGTGTCGATGCTTATGAACAATCCCTACAGAAATGTAAATATACAATCCGTCGATTTTGATGTTCGCATAATACCGAAAAGCACCATTTCACATATATGGTCGGTCGATTTGTCCGATTCGAAAGTCAAGGCCGGCCACAATATCGATATCGAAGTAATTATCGAATCCGTACTGGCGGGAAAGAAAAAATACAATTGCAGCCTTCAAATCCCCCAGACCCTGGCGCCTGGAAAATATGAGCTTGCTATCTGCGGCAAATCCGCTTACGAGATGTTTCTCAGGAAAGCCGTACCTTACAGATTTGTACCACAAAATTTGTCGGGCTTAGTAGAGGCCCTGAAGTACCTTCTTGCCATTGACAGAGACAAGCTGTATTTTCTGCTGGCCTTACCGCCCGGCGGTGTCGCAATAGAGAAATCTGAGCTTCCGGATTTGCCCGCTACAAAGGCGCTGGTACTACAGGATACGAAAAGAACACTTAAAATCCAGCCATATCAACACTGGCTCGAAAAAACAATAAAAACCGGCACAATCGTTATCGACAGGAAGTCTGTTCGTATAACGGTTGAAAAATAAAACGTGTTAAGCTAAAGCCAATATGAGAGACGATAGACAAAGTACGATATTTTTATTCGGGGAATTGTTATGAAAGAAAAGTTGCACGTTAATTACAGAGCCGCACTTTTAACAGCAGTTTTGGTCTGTCTGGTTTTTAGTTCGGCTTCACCGGCGGTCAGTAGTAAGATTACACGGCACGCCAGCAGTTTAGAGCTGTTGAAGGGCGAGGCCAAAGATGTTGTGATTAGCTCACGAGGAACGATTCAGCTCGGCAGCGCCTGGGAGGCGCTGGTTGAAGAATTTGAGGACGTTTGGTCCGTAAACAGCATAGTTGTTAGTGGCGGGACGCTCTACGTGGGTACAAGCCCCAATGGCGGCATCTATAAATACAGCCTCGGTAAACTGACAAAGATTTACCCGGAGCCGTCGCAGGAAAAACCGACTCGCAAAAAGGCCGAAGAGACAAAGGTGCCAAACGAGCCTGGTGATGCAAATACGGTCGAGGCCGAGCAGCATCTGTCAAACGAGCATATCTTTGCGATGGCAACCGATGTGACCGGAAGACTTTTAGCCGGTATAAGCGGAGACAAATGCAGGTTATGCCGGTTCAAAAACGACAAATATGAAGTAATTTTTGAGCTGGATGAGGACAAATACATTTTCGCAATAGCTATCGATGCCGGCGGCAATATTTATCTCGGCACCGGGCCCAAAGGCAAAGTATACCAGCTCGACCCGTCGGGGAAAAAACCACAGCTTATTTATGACAGCCAGGACAAGAACATACTTTCACTTGCAACCGGGCAGGATGGCTTTGTTTACGCAGGAAGTGACAGCCGCGGTCTCGTATACAAGATAAATCCACGCACAAAAACAGCAACGGTCTTGTACGATAGCGACCAGCCGGAGATTACCGCATTATTATTTACAGAAGACGGCGATTTGCACGCAGCCGCCACGTCGGCCAAGATTGTCCAGGCACAGACTAAATTCGCCGCACAATTACCATTGGCCGGTCGGCCGGAGGAAACAGAAGAAGAGGAAGAGACAAAAAGTACAACCGAAGGTGGACTAAAACTTAAGATTGCAAATATAAAAGCAGGAACCGGCAAAACGCCGGCCAAAGGACCGATACCGACGCGTAAGCCGGCCAGGCCGGGACAGGCAAGTTACATATACAAAATAACCGGCGACGGTTTCGTTACCGACGTATTCAGCGAAGCTGCTGTTTTCTTCTGCCTGGCTGAAAAAGATAAAAAGCTGCTCGTCGCCACAGGAAACAATGCCCAGCTTTTCACGGTAGAGCCTGCCTCGGAGCAGGAATCAATTACCTACGAGGACGAACAGGCATCGCAGATAACAGCGGTGGCTGTCCGGAAAGACGCCGTCTATCTCGGTACGGCCAATCCCGCAAAGTTGATAAAGTTAGGCTCCGGTTTCACCTCGAAGGGAACGTACACCTCGGACCTCATTGACGCCGGTCAGCCAGCCCAGTGGGGCAAGTTGCAAATCGAAGCAGACATTCCGCAAGGGTGCAAGGTACTGGTGGCCTCTCGAAGCGGAAACGTCAAAGATGTAAACGACCCTACTTTTTCTGACTGGTCCGAACTTACAGAAGTAACGCAGCCCGTCCAATTGCGATGCCCGCTCGGCAGGTTCTGCCAATATAAACTCATCCTGCAAAGCAGTGATGGCCTCCAAAGCCCCATTGTTAGGGAAATTGCCGTTGCCAGCAGTGTGCCGAATTTGGCGCCGAAAGTTGAATCGGTCGGCGTTAGCCGAATCGCAGCACCCGGGAAACAAGGAGAATTCAAAATCAGCTATAAGGCCAAGGATGACAACGACGACAAGCTGATTTACAAAATAGATTTTAGAAAATTTGGAAGAACAAACTGGATTGAGCTCAAAGACGAGCTCGAGGCGGACAACTTCGAATGGGATGGAAGGACCGTAGAAGACGGACGGTACGAGGTCAGAGTCTCCGCAAGTGATGAAAGAAGCAATACCACTACAACGAAGCTGACGGGAAGCAGAATAAGTGAGCCGGTAGTAGTTGATAACACCCCGCCGGTTATTAAAAGGCACTCCATCGACAAAGACTCCAAAACCATAACGCTGAACCTGCAAATATCAGACGAATTCAGCGCAATCGGTCAGCTTCAGTATACCGTTGACAGCAATGACAAGTGGATAGGCACCTTGCCGGACGACATGCTCTATGACACTACGGATGAAGATTTTACGATTGTAATTGACAAATTGGAGGCCGGCGAGCACATAATCGCAGTCGGAATCAGCGATAGCGTCGGCAATATAATCTACAAAACTTTCGAGGTTAATGTCCCGTGAGTTGTGGTTCATAACTTCCGCCTTTGTCGGATTCGGACACGAGTCACGGGTCACGAATTGTGCGATATATCAAATTTGAAAAAATCGTCGATACGGTTGAATCGCTTTGCACAGCAGCCGCCTATGAGCTTCCCGATGATGTTTTAGCTGCTCTCAGGCAGGCGTCGGAAAAAGAAAACAATCCCGCCGCGGCAAAGATACTAAACCAGCTCATCGAAAATGCCCGCATAGCAAAAGCCGAAAATATACCGCTCTGTCAGGATACCGGCCTCGCTGTAGTTTTTGTTGAACAGGGTGCAGACGTCGCCGTGAAGCCTCCAACTGGACAGACAGAGGCAACTCTTGTCGACGCAATCAACGCCGGTGTCGCCGCCGGTTACGAAAAAGGATACCTGCGAAAAAGCGTCGTCACAGACCCCCTGAATACTCGTAAAAACACCAACTCAAATACGCCCGCTGTAATTCATCATACGATTGTGCCCGGTGACAAGTTAAAGCTTACTGTTATGACCAAAGGCGGAGGCTGCGAGAACAAAAGCCGGTTCAAAATGTTCAAACCCACTACAGAAAGAAATATCATAATGGATTGGATTGTCGATGTCGTTCGCCGGGCCGGTGCCGATGCCTGCCCGCCCTTTGTCGTAGGCGTAGGAATCGGCGGCGATTTCGAGCTAAGCTGCCTGCTCAGTA
>CAYVIT010000011.1:13345-19658 GCA_964451425.1 uncultured Pirellulales bacterium | reverse complement strand
TTTGTCGTAGGCGTAGGAATCGGCGGCGATTTCGAGCTAAGCTGCCTGCTCAGTAAAAAGGCCCTGTGCCGAAATCTAAACACGAAAAACGACGACGAATACTACGCAAAACTCGAAGCGGATTTGCTCTCGGCAATCAACGCGCTCGGCATCGGTCCGCAGGGGCTCGGCGGTGATACGACAGCCGTTGCCTGCTTGGTCGAGACCGCGCCGTGCCATATCGCCTCACTGCCGGTGGCGGTAAACATCGAATGCCACAGCCACCGGCACAAATCAGCCGTTATTTAGATTGCTCAACCACGTCGTCCAGACCCACGTCGATATATTGCCCACCTTGGGTTTGATGACAATGAACAGCCAGACAATTACGCCCGGCCTTTAAGCCACGCCGTCCCTTTTCACTAATGGAAGCCGTCGTATAATCCGAAGTGAATCCTTTCAGCTTCGCCGCCAGCACACCGTTGATATAGACCTCGGCGTCCTCGTCGTGGTGAATTTGCAGATGCGGTTGGCCGAACTTTTTGTCCTTTAACTCAAAGCTGCGCCGTAACCAGATGTCCGACGACTTCCACTCGGTCCGTACGACCGAACCGGGTGTGTCTTCGGCACCGAAACCGCCCATACCCTTCTTCCAGGAAGAGTCGTCAAATCCGGGTTTCTCCCAACCGTCACTGGGTTTGTCGGTAGTGTAACTCCATTCAATGCCGCGCCTCTGTGATGTTGGCACAACAGTCTTGATTATCGGCGGCGGCAGGTAGAGCTTGCGTGCGGCTTCAGCCATCTGTTTGGCATCCGCTTTTATCATCGCCCGGTCATACGTCATATACCCATTGACCTCAACCTCAACATCCGTTGTCTGTGTATATACGGCGGCCGACAGACCCCTGCCGATTAACGGTCGAAGTCTGCCCAGCAACGCCACGTATGCCTCCGTCAATTGCTCCCTGGTTTCATAGCTGCGATAACCCCAGTTCTTCTCGGCCTGCCACGTATGCCCTTTAACCGGCAGGCCAAGACCCCCGAACTCGCCAAGTACCGCCACCCGCTTTTCCTCGTTGGGCGGTGCCGCCGGGCCGGGATAGCTGTGAATATCACGAACGTCGCCGGATTCTCTGTTGGTCCAGCCGCTTGACTCGTTAACCAAACGCGTCGGGTCCCATTCTTTAACCAATCCGGAATATCTCGGCGTGTCGTGCTGTCCCCACCCTTCGTTAAACGGCACCCACATAATAATACAGGGATGGTTGTAGAGATTTTCAACAAGGCGCTTCAGCTCCAGCTCGAATTGCTCACGGGCCTCATCCCCTTTATTATTGCCGCTGGCCATGTCCTGCCAAACCATTAAGCCCAGCTTGTCGCACCAGTAGTACAGTCGCGCCGGCTCTATCTTGACGTGCTTTCGCAGCATATTACAGCCGATTTTCTTTAACACCTCGATGTCGTAGCGAAGGGCCTCGTCCGTCGGCGCCGTATACAATCCGTCCGGCCACCAGCCCTGGTCCAGCGGACCATACTGAAACAACGACTCGTCATTCAAAAACAGACGATTTATCCCCGCCTCGTCCTTCTTGACCTCGATCTTGCGCATGCCGAAGTAGCTGCTGACCTGGTCGACGACTTTCTCATTTTCGAGCAAGGTTACCTTTAGGTCGTAGAGGAAAGGCGAGTCGGGAGTCCATGGCTTGGCTCTGTCAATGTAGAGCCTCACCTTGTCTTTGAAGGGAACCCGCCAGATGCTGCTCCCTGAGATATTCTTGACGGATAGCTGATGCACCACCCTGGATTGGTCTCTAACCTCGTACTGGACTTCGTATACCCCGCCCGCGCCATGGGCCTCGAGCTTGATCTCTGCCAGGGACTCATCAAAGTGGGGAATTATCTTCAGTGACTTGATGTGCGCATCTGGCACCGGCTCCAGCCAGACAGTCTGCCAGATTCCTGTAACCGCCGTGTACATGATACCGCCCGGTTTTTTCACCTGCTTGCCGCGGGGCTGATTTCCGGTATCAGTCGGGTCCCACACGGACAAAACGATTTCCTGCGAATCCGACTTTTTCATCGCATCGGTAATATCAAACGTAAACGCATCATATCCGCCCTTATGATTGCCAAGCTCTTTGCCGTTGACCCACACCGTTGTGTCCCAGTCCACCGCACCAAAATGCAGCAAAACTCGTTGGCCCTTCCACTTGCGGGGTATCTCGAATGTGCGCCGATACCACAGCCGTTTATCTTCACCCACCGGCTTCATCACACCAGACAAAGCCGATTCGCAGGGAAAGGGAACCAGGATTTGGCCATCGAACTTCTCCGGCTGCTCCGCATCCTTGGCTACAATGGCATAGTCCCACAGCCCGTTCAGGTTCAGCCAGTCCTCGCGGACAATCTGTGGCCTCGGATACTCAGGGTGGGCGTTGCTCGGCGAAACGTCCTTTGCCCATTGCGTCATCAGCGGCCCTTTAGCCGGCTTCCACGCCCAAACCGACGAGCTAATGCACAAAACCGTGCATATCACGACCAAATAATGAATTTTATTTATGATACAATCTCTTTCGCTTCGCTTTGCTGCCATCTTTCTGTCTCCTCAAAAATACAGGCCTGACTTCGTTTTTTACTTTACAAGGGGTAGTACCTTCTTATCTATATCCGACTCGTCTTCCCCGACCTTTACTTTGAATAAAGACCAGCGCTCGACATACTCAATCTTACCGCCGTCTGCCGGGATTTTTACCAGCGGCCCAAGCGTCTCGAATTCCAGCATCTCGTCATTGGTAAACGTCTCGGTATTGCACCCCATATCGGGATACGTCGCGCCTTCGATGTAAGGGTAATGTTTAACAAACAGCTCACCGTTGAGGTAATAAGCTCCCCACCCGACTTTATTCAGTGTACCCGCCTTTTGTTTCTTGGCAACCTTCGGGTCCTGTTTGAGCTGTATATACTTTGTCCCCCATATCCACCGCGGGTCACTCATGTCCGTGTACCGCCACAGCACTAAAGGACGCGCCGGAAGCAGAAACTCGGGATGAGGGCCGAAAGGTTCCTGTGGCAGTATGAGCCTTCCCCCCTGTGCCATAACACTCATCGCCCAGCACGCCGCTTCGATGTCCCACATATTCTTATTTGTCAGCCGGTGAAGCACTTTGACGTTGTTGGTTTTCGAATCGAGGGTAACCTCAATCTCTTTGACTATACCTGTCTCGGGCTCGACGTCCTGCGTAAGCGTCAAGGTCTTGCCGTCCCAGCTATGCTTAATAGGCGAGTTATCGAGAGAGTACGTCCTCACAATATGTTCCGGGGCGTGCCATAATCGATGTCCGCCGTAGCTTCGCCATTCCTTGCCCCCGGTTTTACCCACCTGGTCTTTGGATTCTTTGAACAAATTCTGTCCACCGACAAATCCAAACCGCATAATCCGAGGCCCAACATCTGTCGTCGCGATAAGCTCTACCTGGCCGTTGCTCAGCTTAATGCAATTGGGCCATCCCGCATAAGAGATTTTCTCCATTTTTAATTTCCTTTCCGGCTTAGCTCTTCGACCGCCAAGAACTTGCGGCCCTGACATTAGAACCAGCGCCAAACCAACTGCCAATACTGCACTGTTAACGCGGCACAGCTTTTTTAGACTGCTCATTTTGTGTCCTCCATTAAAATTTGTCCTTTACCATTAACACTTTCATTTCTCTTACGAACCGGCGTCTGGCAAATACGGCTTATCCTCCATCCATGGGGACCGGTTATAGAACAAACAGGTCCGTAGATTATGCCCGAAATCCGCCCACGCGCCAAGTCCAAACTTCAGGATTGTTCAGTTTAAGTACCCACTTTGCAATTGATTGTTTACGCGAAGACGTGAATACGAACCTTTATAATCCCTCGTTCTCGCTGATAATACGACCAAATGACACCAAATTAAACCGCGGCTACGCGTTCGCGGCAAAGGTTTGCAATAGCGATGTAATCTTGGGGCGGCAACTTTTCCGGGCGTTGTGTCGGGGCGATGGAGCATTGCTCAAAGATTTCAAGCCAGTTGCCAATCTTTGCAAGCTCACCACCTGCAAACTTCGTGCAGGCCTTTAACATCTTTCGGCGATGGCCCATAAAAAGATTTATCACCTCGCCAAAAAGCTCCATACTCTTAATCCGGCTTACCTTCTCTTCTTTACGAACAAAGCTGACCATCGCCGACTCAACCTGCGGCTGGGGCCAAAAGACCGTCGGCTTCAAAATCCTCTCTGTCTTCACTTGGCCAGCCGCGCTCAAAAAGATACTCAACGTGCCATAATCTCCGCTGCCGGGCTTCGCGGTCATTCGCTCAGCCACCTGCTTCTGGACGGTGACATACATCTCGTCCACAACTATTGGCCCCGTAACCAGATTCAACATAACAGGGCAGGCTACGTTGTAAGGAAGATTGGCGACTAACAGCAGTCGCCCAGCGTACTTTTTACGGGCCGCCTCCATTGCTTCTATAACCGCGCCGTTGATTGTATGCTTGCTCTCAAGTATGTCGGTATTGATGATATTGACATTGTCTTGTTGTGCGAGCTGCTGTTGTGCAATTTTCGCAAGGGTATCATCAACCTCGACGGCCAGACAAAAACCGGCCCGCTCAGCTAAGCCTTCGGTCAAGGAACCCGTCCCGCAGCCGACCTCCAACACAATATCATCGCTGCTGATATGAGCAGAATCTATCAACAGCCGCATCAGGTTCAAATCGATAAGGAAATGCTGACCGAAACGCTTGTTTGGAAAAACCCCCGCCGATGCGAGTAACTGCTGGATTTGATGCTTCGTATGCATTGGATATACGAATTCAGAACTAAACTCTCAATTCTAAATTCTTCTTCGTCGTCGCCATTTGTATCGCGGTCGTTATCGCCGATTTCATACCCTCCGGGTTGGCAATGTTTCGCCCTACAATATCAAAGGCCGTCCCGTGAGCGGGCGACGTCCTGATTATCGGGATGCCGATAGTGATATTAACGGCCTTCTCGAAATCAAGCAGCTTCACCGGTATCATACCCTGGTCGTGATACATCGCAACCACACCGTCGAATTCCCCATTGACCGCTCGCAGGAAAAGGGTATCGGCCGGGAATGGACCAAAGCAGTTTATACCCTGTTCCTGCGCCAATAAAATCGCAGGTGATATAATCCGCTGTTCTTCATCGCCGAATTGCCCACCCTCGCCGGCGTGTGGATTCAGCGCAGCAACGCCAATCCTGGGATTTTCCATTCCCCAGGTCTCCTTCAATGCCGTATATAACAAATCTATCGGCTCGAACACGCAGCCGATTGTAAATTTATGTCGCAGTTCAAACAGCGCCTCGTGAATCGTCGCCAGGGCCACCTTTAACGGACCGGCCACAAACATCATCACTTTACGCTTGGATTTACACCGGTCGGCGAGCATCTCGGTATGTCCCGGCCAGGGTGCATCCGCCATCTGCCAACTGGTCTTGCTTATCGGCGCCGTCACGATCGCGTCGATAATCCCGTCTCGGGCCGCGTCGATGGCATCGAGGCAAAATCGAATAGAGGCCTCGCCGGCAACCTTACTGGGACCTCTAATCCAGGGCGGAACAGAAAACTCATCATAATCAGCCACAACGACTTTATGAGGGTAATCCCTGCTGATTTTTTCGTGCTGATGCCGGCCCCAGAAAGGTTCTATCTCAACCTTATCGGCCGCGTAACAGAGCTGCTCGTTCATACCGAAGACGATAAATTTCGCAGCCCGACGGATATGCGGGTCCGCCAGCGCCTTGACAACCACCTCCGGGCCGATGCCCGCCGCATCGCCCATCGTCACGCCTATGACCATCTGCTCCGTTATCGAATTGTGACCGTTACTCTTATCCATTTCTTCGTATCGCATATATCGCATCTCGTCATCAGAGACAGGAGCTTAAAAGCCTAACTGTTTTAACTTCTCCACCGTGAGCGTTTGCCCCTGGGGCAGAATCTTCTCAAGCTGCTTTTTGATGATTTTGCTGATTATATCGGTCTCAATATTGACTACATCACCGATTCTTGCTTCACCCAGCGTTGTCCTGTTCAGAGTTTCAGGTATTATGGCTGCCCTGAAGCTGTTTGCCTCCATACTCGCTATCGTCAGACTAATTCCGTCGACGGCAACCGAACCTTTAACCACCATCTGGCCGAGCAGTTCTCTGCCGCTCTCAAATCTTATATCGGCAAATTTATCGTGCTTATCAATCGCTTTTATTGTCGCCACACCATCAATATGACCCTGAACGATGTGCCCGCCGAACCGGTCGCCGATTTTCATGGAAAGCTCGACATTGAC
>CAYVIT010000011.1:4925-13245 GCA_964451425.1 uncultured Pirellulales bacterium | reverse complement strand
GTAAACATCTGAAATTCACTATTTACTGTTGATAAAAGAGAACTAAACGATAAAATGGATTATAGAAAATAAATAATCGACTATCAATTACCAATTACAAATTACTAATTACCAATTAATAAAGGATGGTGAGCAGCCATGAATACGTTCTGGCTCAAAATTGCAGGCATTGCGGTTGCAGTCGTGGTTGTGATTATTATCATAAACGCTCTGTCTTCCAGGCCCGAACGGCAGCCCAAAGCCCCGGAAAAAACCTTTTGGGACCAGGTAGAAGAAGATGATAAGAGATTACGGGCCGAGCCGCAGTTGAAGCAGCCGTCTAAGACGAACACATCGGTGCAGCCGACCGACATGAACCAGGCGGCCGAACAGACCAGGCCGGTCCAGCCGCCAAAGCCACAGTTCAGAGAGCTTTCAGAGATAGGAAATATTGACGCGGAGCAGCTTTTCAACAACGCTATACAGTTTCGCAAAATAGGCAGGCTGCCGGGACCAAGGTATAGGGTTATGGTCGATGCTTGCCGCCAGATAATACAGAAGTATCCCGGCAGCGAGTGGGCCTGGAAAGCAAAGAGAATGCTCGCTGATATACCCGAACATTACCGCGAAAGATACCATATTACTAAAGAAGAAATTGACCTCGGCAACTTCAAATAATGGAGAACGAAAAAACGTCCGGGACGGAATGTACAAATGCACCAATCCGTATCAGCAACTAACATACCTGTAATCGCGATAACCGCTAATTGTCTGCCCGAGGCCTGGGAGAAAGCGGTCCTGGCGGTATGGGACAAGGGCCTTGAGGTCAAAACCCAGTACGATAAATCCGAAGACCCGCCCAGCAAAGATGCAACCGTTATCGTTACCATCACCGAACCCTTCAGCGAGCCGAGGATTCACAAGAACTTCCCCGGCGGCCCCGAAGAGCTTGAATCCTACAGGCTTGAAGTTATCAGCGGCATCCACGACCATTGGATTGACCCCGCCGCCGGCAAATGGACCTATACATACCACGAACGCCTGTTCGCATATTCTCCCGTAGAGGACATACGCAATGCTGACGCATCCAAGCCGTTCCGAAAAATCGACCAGATTCAGTATATCGTCGATTGCCTCTCTCAGGCCGGCCACAGCCGCAGGGCGCAGGCGATAACCTGGATGCCCACGGCCGACCCAAACACAGACGACCCGCCGTGCCTTCAAAGAATTTGGTGCCGCCTGATTCCGGGTGATACAGGCGGCCTTACACTCAATATGAATACCCACTGGCGAAGCAGGGACCTTTACAAGGCTTGGTTTATGAATGTCTACGCCCTCACCGAACTTCAGAGAATCATCGCCGAGCGAATCTCCAAAAACATAAATAAAGCCGTCAACATCGGAAGATACGTCGATATAAGCGATTCGCTGCATATCTACGGCAGCTACTTTAACGAGGTCGCCGTCGAAATAAAAAAGATGCGGCAAACCCCTTTTACAAAGCGTGCCTGGGAGACCACACACCCGGCCTTTGCGATGATGACCGCAGAGGCCTGTGAAAAACTGGCAAAGGACCCGGATTGTTTCGCAAAGCCCACGGAATGCCGGCCCTAAAACAGGATACGAGGCAAGAAATATGACTTTATTTGTCAACGGTGAAAAAATCGAAGAGTCGGAAATAAAACGGGAATTTGAACGCCTAAAACCCCATTACGAGCAGGCCTTCAAGGACCAGGACCCAAAACAGCAGGAATCACAGATCCTTGATTGGTCTAAAGAAAATGTGATTGAAATGGTCTTAATCAAACAGGAAGCAAAAAAGAATGCCGACCCGATACCGGAAGCTGAGCTCGAATCTGTTTTGGCTAAGGTAAAAGAACAATACACCGACCAGGAGCAGTTTTACAAAGATTTTGATGCAAAGGATGATGAAAAAATAAAAGAGATCCTTGAGATGCAGATAAAAGTCGAACGCAGGCTCGAAGAGGTCCACAAAGATATACCCGAGCCTTCGAAACAAGATGTATCGCAATATTACGAGGACAACAAGGAGCAGCTAAAATCCCCCGAACAAATCAGGGTCGCCCATATCGTAAAATACATAAGCTGGCAGACAGATGAAGAAGCCGCCCAAAATATTATAAGACAAGCGCACGATGAGCTCAAAAATGGCGCGGTTTTAGAAACACTGGCCCAAAAATACTCCGACTGCCCCGAGAACGGCGGCGACCTCGGCTATATCACAAGAGGAGAAATGGTGGAAGAGTTCGAGGATGTCGTTTTCAATCTTGGCGTCGGCCAGGCAAGCAATGTTTTTCGCACCCGCTTTGGCTTCCATATCGCAAAACTCTACGACAGAAAAGCCCCGGCTCTGCCCGAACTAAAAGAAGTAAAAGACCAAATAGTAGATGCGCTTAAAGAGCAGGCCAAATCAAAGGCCATCGACGACTTTATAGACAAGCTAAAAAGCAAAGCAAAAATCGAAGAAAAATAAAATCATTGCATACCCTGCCCCTGCCCCATTGCTTATAGTGTCGTCCGCTATAAAGGGATCACAAATCAACTAATTTTCTATTTAGCATCTCGCATACCACCAAAATATTCTTCTGGACACTACGGAATTTATACATACAATATAACTATCTTTCATACTCTGCGGAAAGGCCAACGAATGACCAAAATGCAAATGATCGCTAAAGCAGGTCTCGTCAGTTTGGGCATCTACGCCGTTGTAAACTTATGTTGGTACCTAACTCACGTCATACCCTCTTTCAACATTCCATCCTGCCTGGTCGGCACCTTATGTTTCACTGTATTCGCAGTTTTTATCGCAGTTACCACATTCTTTTTAATCTTCAACAACGACAGCCTGGCCCTCAAAATGGCAGGCCCGGGCGACCAGCTAAAGCCTGCAACTGAAGCTCTTTGGTTGGCCGCATCACTTCGCGTCGCCACCGTTTTTTGCGGCCTCATACTCCTATCTACATCCATTCCCACTATACGAAACATCTTACTCGTACCTATACGTATCGGACCGTTAATCAACGAAATTTTTCTATTCGATAGCTTTCCAAAATCACTTCTGTTTCCCTTCTCGAAGTGGTGCGCAATTATATACAATTTTCTTAAATTAATATTAGCCGTCTATCTGCTCTGCGGCGCTCCGCATTTTCTCCGATGGCAATTCAGACACAGCATCGTCCAATGTCAGCCGAACACACAAAAAATAGGACCCGAAAACTCGCCCTTCGCCAATCCAGAAAGGCCCAACAATGAATAAAATGCACTCACTCGCAAAAATCGTCCTCACGGGAATAGCCTTATACCTGGCTTTCCACTTATGCACTTACGTAATCATGATACCTTTCACATTGCTTTCCGATGCTCGCTATGAATCCTCAACTTTATCCATTGTCTTGTTCCTGTTTATCTCTCTGTGTCTTACCGTATGTGTATACCTGCTCATATACCACCGCGACAAGTGGGCCCGGAATATCGTCGGTACGGCCGACCTCCCGAACCCGGATTTCCAAATACAATGGCTGCCCGTAGCATTTCGTCTCGTTGCCGTTGTCGCCGGCCTCTTCTGTCTCTATAGGCTTATCGTAAAAATCATCTGGGTGGTCGTAAGGCTTTCAATGGCTAAAGCCACATCCTCTTCACCTGGGTATGTTCAGTATTTTACTTCAAAGCTATTAACTGTCGAACAAATTCTGGACTGGCTGATTCTATTTGTAATCGGAATCTACTTTCTCTGTGGCGCTCCGCATTTCGTCCGCTGGCAGGTAAAAAAGACTCTCCAGCATTGCAAACAGCTACCAACGAGCATCTAACATCCAGTATCCGCCATTAGGCGTCCTCCGGAGAACATCAAGCATCAGTTTTATCGGCCTCCTGTAAAAAGAAAAAAATCCGCTTTTCCAAATTTGCCTCTTCGCGATTTCTATCTTATACTTTAATTGATGTTGGGCTGAACATAGAGAGGATTAACAAAACGTTAAATATAGCCACCTGTAGGCGGAGGAGGTGACGGTTAGCCCAATTTAATCATCCTGCTGTGCGGGGCAATCCGCCGGCAGGAACATCACAATGCTTTTGCATTACGTGATGGCTTGGAACAGAGCTCTTCGGGGGGGGCGTATAAGTTTCTTTCCGAGTTGGGCCCCTGCGATTGGTCGCGGGGGCTTTTTTTTATAAAAAAATTTATCTGCCAAAGAACCGTGATTACTTCACTCGTTTTCTTGTTACTTCTTATCCAGCCACAAATTAAGCACGTCAAAACAGAATGTAACAATCTCTGATTCGGACCATTAGCTGCTTACTGTAAAAAATTTTTTGACATACTACATATCGGTCTTAGAATATGACCAGTAGCGACATATGGTATTGTGCCGATGCGCTGAAAATAGTATTATGGTATCCTTGTTAATCGGGGTCGAGGTGGGCCTGGCTTGTGAGATGTCCCTTTTGCAAAGAAGACCGTGACAGGGTTGTTGACTCACGTTCAAGTGATGCCGGCAGAGTAATCAGACGCCGGCGCCAGTGCTTGGTGTGCAAAAAGCGTTTTACAACCTACGAAAAGATAGGTGAGAGCTTCAAGCTGTACGTGGCCAAAAAAGACAACTCGCGGATTCCTTATGACAGAGACAAAATCATTGCAGGTTTACAGAAGGCCTGTTATAAGAGACCTGTATCAGCCGAACAGATTCGAAAAATAGCTGAAAAGGTCGAAGAGGATATATTCCGGAACTTTGATAAGGAGGTCTCATCGGCTTTTATCGGCGAAAGTGTAATGAAGCACCTTCGTGCGGTTGACAAGGTTGCATACATTCGTTTCGCAAGTGTCTATCGTGACTTCAGAGATGCCGGCGAATTGATTGAGGAAGTCAGTCACGTTATTGCAGAAGCTGAGCCTATTGAGCAGCCGACGCTCTTTAACTATAAGAAATAGTATCTACGTTGCATTACAGCCATGGACGGGCACGGATAATGTTAAATCTTATCATGGAAAAAACAGGAGGGGATATAAATGCAGCTTAAAGTCATAAAAGCAGATGGCAGCACCGAAGAATACCTGCATACCAAAATCATAGGCACTATCAGCAGTGCCTTGGGCAGAATCGGCTCACCCGATATGTACGTCGCAGAAGAAATGGCAGAGGTGGTAACATATTTTCTTTATCACAGACAAAAACAACGCAGTGCAACCAGCAACGAAATCTTTTCCATAATCAAGGCGGTCCTGACCGCCACAAAATACGAAGACGCCGCGGTGGCGCTGAACGAGCACCACTTTGAGCGCAGGCTTAAACGCTCCAGAACTGAGGTTGTTTCGATTGACATTGAGGAGCTGGCCGACGCTGAGCTGCTCTGCAAAACCGAGCCTTCAGACAACAGGTCGCGGTGGGACAAATCCAGAATAGCCCAGGGCCTGGTAGAAAAACACGCTATTTCACAGCAAGCTGCTCGGACAATTGCCTCGATGGTGGAGGAAAAGATATTTAATATGGGCCTTACCCTGGTACCTGCCAGTTTGATAAAACAGCTCGTTCTTGGAGATACCGCCGCCATTATGCGAGCACAACATCAGCTACAAACTGTTTAAACGGAAAAAGTTTCGAACACCTTCAATTCACCCTGGATAGTTAAGCAGGCGGCGTTAAAGACTAATGCCAAATGCTGTTTCTTTAGACCGTGCTTTAGGAATCTCTACCAATTCTTTAAGCTTGAATCCAGTGCCCGATTCTAATCCTCACACCACTCGGCCTGCCACAACCAATCGACTGCAAACCGGGCGTAATCCATTGTGTCAACCTGCTGGTCATTAAACAAATCGCAGAGCACATACCAGTTCGCATCCCCCTGCACCGTCAGCCAGCTATTCACTAATACCGACAGGTCGCGGCTATCAATAATTCCGTTGCGGTCAAAATCAGCCTGTTTAAGCCCCACTTCATCGCTGCCCATATCCACGCGATTATCGCGCATCACCCGAGGCTCTTCGTCGATATCTTTATCAGGGGGTTGAGGTATGTATGCCAGGTCGCCCGCATCGATACAAGGCGAATCCCAAAGTAAATGATAATCCCCACCGGCCGAATCTACAAACCGCGGCTCCATATTTATATTGCCCGTGCCGGTATATCCGCCCTCAACGTCACAGTATTGCGCGGATATGGTTTTGCCCTCCACCTCAGTCGCGTTTTCGTTCCAAAGGATGCAGCTTCGCAGCGTCGCACTTCCCGAAAGATGACTGAAAAGGAAAATCCCGCCGCCCTGATCAGCCGCGGTATTATCGCTGATTGTGCAGTTATACATAGTTGCATGTCCGTTCCAGACAAACATTGCCCCGCCGTTTTCGTAACTGGTATTGCCGGCAATGGTACAGCTCTCAAATGTCGCATTACCTCCGAACATATCTATGCCCGCACCGCCCCAGTCATACTCACCGGCTTCATTATTGATAATCCGACAACGGGTAAAGCTCGCATTTCCTCCGCGTATCTCCAACCCTCCACCGGTGTAACCGGTCCGGTTGTTCTCGAACGTACAATCGATGACTATCGGGCTGCAATCATCGCGTGTATACAGACCGCCGCCGAAACTGGCTTCATTATCCTTAAACAGGCAACGCAAAATTATGGCACTGCCGCTGCTGTCATTCGCCATCCCCCCGCCCACACCACCATTATTTGCGATAAATTCACAATCCTCTACGATGGGGCTGCTGTCGAGATTATACATCCCGCTGCCGCTGTTGCCCCCCATAGAATTATCACCAAACCTGCACCAAATCAGGTGCGGATTGCTGTTTTTGTTGTACATCCCGCTGCCGCTGCCGCTCGAGAGGTTCCGTGTGAAAGCACAATCCATAATCACAGGATTACTGCCGTCCCGGTTCAGCATCCCGGCACCGTTGGCGTGAACATTCATTCCGTTCGCGTTGCCTGCATCAATCACAAAGCCGTCCAGTACAGTATTCGGGTCCAGATTCCGGCCCACTACGATGTGGAAACTATTGTCCTGATAATTCAAAAATTCCGGTTCGTCGTCTTCATTCAAATCGCCACTCAATATCGTCGGAAACGCCGATACGTCCCGTGCATCCGGATTCTCACTCTGTGCTCCCGCATATCCTCCCCGCAAAACCAAACCATTTATAAGTGTAAAAGCTTGATACCTGTCCCCGCCCGGACCGGCCGGATGATATACTCCCTGCGCCACACGGACTTCTGTAATCCCGGGATTTTCTTTCGCGTACTTCAGAATGGTTTGCAGGTCAACAAACGCATTCGACCAGCTCAAACCGCTTTGATTTCCAACCGCCGCCGCATCGACATACACCACCGGCGGCACCGGCTCATTGTCCGACTCTCTCGTAGTTATTTTCTTTGTTGGAAAACCCGCAGCCTGAATGACAATCCAGGTGGTACTATTAACAAAATCACCATCCTCGGCAGCCGACAGGACCACCGTTTGAGGCTGATGATAATTCGAACTGTCAAAAAATAACTCCGAACCGCTCTGCACCGAAATATCCTCGTCCCCGCTGTGATAAGTTACAGTCACGGTAACCGGCTGCTGCGGATTAAGGCCCAGCGACACTGACAGCGACACCGTCGAACCCTCCGGCACTATCACCAGCAGCGGCTCAACTCGAAAACCCTGGTACGGCCCCTCATAAGCTCCCATATCCACAATCGGCAGGCACGGGTCCCACGTCACTCCCGTATCAAGAGTACAGGGGTCATCCACCAGACGCGGGCCCCAATCCAAATCGAACGGTATAATTTCAGAAACGTTGTCGTCATCGTCCAGATCCGCAACGTCCAGGGCCAGCCGGTAGTTGTCACCTGCATCGATACAGGGAGAACCCGGTCCCGGTCGAAGATTGTCATCTTCCGTACCTGCTGCCTCATCGTCGCCGTCAGGATCCAGAAACAGAGGATCCGTATTTACATTGCCCTGGATGGTCGTTTGGGTGAGCGGTTCCCACTGCTCGATACAGTTGTAATACAAGTCCAAATCCATCCAGCCGCTAATCTGGGCATCCAACGTGTACCCGTCGGCATCCCGATTCCGCCGGAAGATACTGTTTGATACGTTGCCAGATACGGAACTTTGTATGTGAATACCCCCGCCCCAGCTCCGTGCTTCATTATTATAAAAGGTACAATTGGCTACCTGAACGGTGCTGCTATAAATCCAGATTCCACCGCCCGTATTGGTTGCCAGGTTGTTATTGAAGACACAATTCGCAACCGTCATAGTGTTGTCCCAGCCGCAATAAATTCCCCCGCCCTGGTCGGCCTTATTGTTGATAAACTGACAATTCACCAGA